>NZ_JACSOE010000021.1:0-64869 GCF_014349115.1 Alteromonas sp. BZK5
GTTATAACGCATAGCCTGCTGATTAGTTAGGCTTTTAGACATAGTTTATGCCAACTTAGTTGTTGAATTCATGGCATGCACCCTTATAAAGTGATTACCAAATAGTATTTTGGCTGGTACTTTATCAAAAACCGCCAAAATGTCGCATATCAAATTAGGATTTCATATGTCAGTTGTCAGCCAACCCCTTAATATTGCCGTACTCACTATTTCAGATACGCGCACCCTCGAAAACGACAAGTCGGGAGACTACTTGAAAGAGGCGCTTACCTCGGTTGGCCATAACCTTTATGATCGCGACTTGGTGAAAGACGATATTTATCAACAGCGCGCCGTGGTGTCGAAGTGGATTGCCGATAAAAACATTCACGCCGTATTAATTACCGGTGGTACAGGTTTCACCCACCGCGACTCAACGCCAGAGGCCATCAGTGTATTGTTCGACAAAGAAGTTGACGGCTTTGGCGAGCTATTTCGCCAAATTAGCTATGAAGAGATTGGTACATCAACCATTCAGTCTCGCGCAGTAGCGGGCTTTGCTAATAATACGGTTATTTTCTGCCTGCCAGGTTCAACAGGCGCGTGTCGTACGGCGTGGGAAAAAATTATTTCTAGCCAACTTGATGCCGACTTTAGACCGTGTAACTTTGTGAAGCATTTGGTAGAAGCATGAGTACCTTTAGCCATTTAAACGCTGGCGGTGAAGCCAATATGGTCGACGTTAGCGACAAAGACGTTACCAAGCGAGAAGCCACAGCAGAAGGTTTTTTATACGTAAGCGAAGACGTTATTCGCCAAATCTCTGAATCAAAAATTGCAAAAGGTGATGTATTTGCAGTTGCCCGTGTAGCGGGTATTCAAGGGGCGAAACGCTGCGCCGATCTTATTCCTCTTTGTCACCCATTGGCATTGTCAAAGGTGGATATAAACTTTGACATTCAGGCCGACCAAAACCGAATTCAAGCCATCTGCTATTGTAAGCTAAGCGGTAAAACCGGCGTTGAAATGGAAGCGCTCACGGGTGTAAATGTGGCGCTATTAACCTTGTTTGATATGTGCAAAGCCATCGACCCTGGCATGCATATGGAAGGGGTGCGGGTACTGGAGAAAAAAGGCGGTAAGACAGGCCACTGGCGGTCCGACACCTAGTTTTCACAAAGGCCAGTGAAAGGCCAGTGAGCTAGACAATGACGTGCATAAAGCGTACACGCACTCAAAAAGCAACGCATTTTAGGCTCAACGTATTTCCGAGGCTTGGAAAGATTAATTAGCGCGCACAAAGCAACCTTAACAACGTAGATAACAGGCAAAGCATGCAGGTAACGGTAAAAACATTCGCACAAACCCGAGAGATTACTGGAGAGGACAATATCGCGCTCCATATAAGCGAGAGCAGCACTATTGAGACCGTGATATCGCAGCTTAAAACGCGTAGTGACAAGTGGGCATTAGCCCTAGAGGGCAGTGTGCTTACTGCCTGTAATCAAGAGCTTTGCGATCTCCAAACAGTACTTAGCGACGGCGATGAGCTGGCGCTATTTCCACCTGTGACAGGGGGCTAGCTATGTTCGCGCTAGTTCAAGTTGAAGATTTCGACCAAGGCGAGCTGTACGCTAGGCTAAAGCAGTCGGCAGATGAGAAGGCCTGCGGCAACACCGGCGCGATTGTTACTTTTACTGGGCTAGTGCGAGACTTTAATAACGCTGGCGATATAGACGGCATCGAATTAGAGCATTACCCGGGCATGACTGAAAAAGCGTTAATGCTTCTGGTTGAACAAGCGAGCGAACGCTTTTCACTTAACAGTGCTGGCGCACTGCACAGAGTAGGGCGCATACACAACAACGAACAAATTGTATGGGTAGGTGCCGCCGCTCCCCACCGCCAGGCGGCGTTTGACGCTGCCTGCTACTTAATGGACATGCTTAAACAGTCGGTACCGCTTTGGAAAAAAGAATTTAAGGGCGATAAATCTGAATGGGTTGCGGCAAAAGCATCTGACGATAAAGCGGCACTTAAGTGGATGCGCAAAAAGTAATGGTTTGTTCTTTAGCAATGCGACTTTCAAGCTTTGTTAACTTGGCCATGCTTATTTTGGTAAGTGCAAGTGTAGCCCTAGGCGTTACAGCTTTTTCAAGTTCTGTGGCACATGCAAGCAGTTTTGAAGCGGCAAATAATAATGTAAATGAAGGGAGCGTTATTAGTGCCGAAAAACAAAACCAGTCAGTAAATTTCAAGCGCGACGAAAAAATTAACGTAGCCGTTGCGGCAAACTTTGCAAAACCGCTAAAGAGTATTGCCGAGCAGTTTACTGAGCTAACCGGCATAGAAGTCGCGGTAACGGTATCTTCTAGCGGTACTTTGTATGCGCAAATTCAACATGGTGCTAGCTTCGACGTTTTTCTATCTGCAGATCGCGCTCGGCCGCAAGCGTTGGTTGATAACAACGTAGTTCACCACGGCAATCTGGTGGATTACGCTAAAGGCAAGCTTGCGTTTGTCTATGCTGGCGACTTATCAAGTGAGGCATCACATGAAACATCCGGTAAAAGGAATTGCGAGCAAATCGCGCGCTCATCTACTGGAGACGTCACTGCACAAATAAACGTTCAGCTTACCGATTGCTTGTCGAAGCAGCTTGTACAATTAATGGAAAATCCACAAAACAAGGTAGCTATCGCAAATCCTAAACTGGCCCCCTATGGTGATGCTGCGCAACAGACGTTGCAAAACTTATCCTTATGGCAACAGTTTTTACCTCACAGAGTGATGGGTAAAAACGTGCTACAAACCTTGCAGTTTTATACCACCGGCAGCGTGAAAGGGGCGTTCGTTGCGTACTCATTGGCCTTAGATTTGCCCGCAGACTTATCCTCTAATTTGCCTTCTAATTTTAACAGTGTTGTGAATACCAAAAGCGCCGATGCTGTTACGGTTATCGTCCCAGTACCTGAAACCTTGTATCAACCCATCATTCAGTCGTTGGTGGTTAATAGTAAAACGGTAGCTACATTATCTCCGAATCTGTTCGAACCACTTCCAATTAAAAATGCGGCAGCGCCAGTTGATGAGCCTATTCACAACGACAACGTTGAGCCAACCAGAGCATTTCGTTTGAGTGACGCTAATGGAGTGTCATCACCCAGCCTGTTCGTACAGTATTTAATGTCGCAAGGGGTGCAGCACAGCTTAATTGAATGGGGCTATGAACCTACCATTGCATCGGGCGTAGGTAACTAAGTATGCTCACAGAATTCTTCGGGGCATCGACACTTGAAGCCATATTACTCACCTTAAAACTGGCCTTTATAACCAGTGGTTTGCTGTTGTTAATCGCATTGCCGCTAGCGTGGTTTTTAGCGAAATGGCAGAGCAAAGCTAAGCCTTTGGTGATGTCGATACTCGCGTTGCCTTTGGTGTTACCGCCAACTGTGCTGGGTTTTTATTTGCTTATTGCTTTTTCGCCGCAAAGTGCGTTGGGGCAGGGATGGCAAAGCCTAACCGGGAGCAATTTAGCATTTAGCTTTGAAGGTTTAGTATTGGGGTCTGTCATCTACTCCCTTCCTTTTGCTCTACAGCCTTTGTACAGCGGCTTTTCGCAATTAGATAATCGTTATTTGGATGTAGCAAAAACGCTGGGTTTTTCGGCCACCGAAGCTTTTATAAAAATAGTACTGCCTTTAAGCAAAGCGCCCATTGTAGTGGCATTAGGCTTAAGCTTTGCCCATACCATAGGCGAGTTTGGCGTAGTACTAATGATAGGAGGCAATATTCCTGGAGAAACTCAGGTGCTGTCTATCGCGCTATATGAACAGGTAGAAGCGTTGGAATATAACAGTGCACACAACCTTGCGTTGGCCCTTCTGGTTTTTTCATTCGTGATGCTCGCGGCGCTCTATCGCTTTAACGGTATCACACAAAGTGATGAGGCGCGTTAACATGCAAATATCTGCGCTACTACCAAATCGCATTAACGCACAAATCTCATTGCAGCCACAAAGCCGATTCATTGGGATTACCGGTCCATCAGGTGCGGGAAAAAGCAGCTTGTTTCGCGCCCTAGCTGGCGTAGAAAAAAGCGCAAGTGTGCAAACGCCGTGGACCTCTCAAAAGGTCGGCATCGTTTTTCAGCAGCCCATGCTATTTCCCCATACCGATGTGCGCGGTAATTTAGCCCTTGCGCAGCGTCACGCAAGCCCTAATGCAATGTCTATCGATGCGTGTTTGCGCGGCTGTTATTGCGAACATTTAATCGATAAGCCAGTTCAAGCGCTTTCTGGTGGTGAAGCGCAGCGGGTCGCGATTGCACGGGCGTTGGTCAATGGGCCAGATGTGTTATTGCTAGATGAATCGTTAAGCGCAATTGATATCTTCACCCGTCGCAAAATTTACCAGTTTTTGAACAATTTGTGTGTGTCGGGGAAGCTCACCTGCCTTGTAATCTCTCACGATTTAGATGACCTTGCCTTGTTCAGCGATGAGTTGGTTTTTATTGACCAAGGCCGTACCGAGCTTTGTGGAAAAACGCGCGATGTATTGACTCAAGTATTCGAAAAAGAAGGATTTGCGACACCGTCTAGCGTACTTGAGGGATTTAAAGTTACTGCGCAAAGCGGAGCACACGACAGCAACCAGTCACAAAGCGCCGTTGTCAGCTACAAACACGGTAGCCAAACGCAACAAGATCAAAATGTTCTAACCTTACAAGGCAATGAGCAGTGCCAGTCGGAAAACGGAATTGAGCGCGTTGAGGTAGCGGGGCACGAGATATTCGTCACTGCAGAATCAGTGTCCTATTTGCCTCAGCAAAGCGGTGAGCAAGTTTTTGTTCGTTTTGCAGTTAAAGCTTGTGATGTAAGTATCGATACCAATATTGCTGACTTTGGCAATGCCAGCACAATCAGTATTTTAAATGCGCTGCCATGTGTTATATCTAGCATCGAACCCGTGGCGAATCCACTCAGTCTCCTGAACGAGCCTGAAAATAACGCCGATACAAAACTCGCAGATACAAAGCTAACTTCTAAAAAGCTAGCGACCGTAAACAGCGCGAAAGTGTTGTTAAAACTTGATGTACTAGGCAGTAACCAAACCCTTTATGCCAGCATTAGCTGTATCTCTCTATCGCGTCTTAAGCTTGATGTAGGGATGCAAGTGATTGCGCGGTTTAAATTGCCCTAGGTTTAAATGGCTTTGGAGTAGCTACTGAGTATTTCACTTGCGTTCAAATAAGCGTCGAAACGCGCACAAATAGCCCGAATGTAAATGCGAGCAGACTCTGGCACTCGAATATACCGAGATGTCATTTCGATAAGCCCGTCTTCTTTAAGTTCTTCAAGGTTGTTTAAGGCTGAAGCAAAGTATTCATCAAAAGTGATGTGGTGCTTGTCGGCAATTGCTTGCTTGTCTACCGCTAAATTGCACATTAAGCTAGAAATCACGTCTCTGCGAATCAGGTCGTCGGCACTTAATGACAGCCCAACCTTCGCATTGGGCTGGTGGTTGTCTAACCGACTGTAATATTCTTTTAGCTCCTTAGCATTTTGCGCAAAGGCATTACCTACGGTGCTAATGGCTGATACGCCGAAGCCTATAAGGTCGGTGTCTCCACGTAAAGTATAGCCTTGAAAGTTGCGGTGAAGATCGCCTTTATTTTTCGCAATAGCCAGTGAGTCTTTGCTTAAGGCAAAATGATCAAGACCAATCATTTCATAACCTATGTTTGTAAAGCTGTTAACGGCAAGCTTGTAAAGCGCCGCTTTTTCTTCACTACTTGGCAGTGTTTCTTCAGCAAATTTACGCTGCGCTGCGAACCTCTCGGGAAGGTGTGCATAGCTAAAAAGCGAAATACGATCTGGCATCATGGCTTTTGTCGCGGCGATGGTTGATGAGAACGTTTCAATTGACTGATTTGGTAAACCATAAATTAGATCTAAGTTAACTGAGTCGAAACCCAGCGACCGAGCCTCGAATACTAAATCGGCAATGTGAGACGTGCTTTGTACACGATTTATGGTTTTCTGAACATTGTAATCAGTATCTTGTAAACCAAAGCTAATGCGTGTGTAGCCGAGACATTTTAAGTTTTGAAGATAGTGTTTATCGATATTTCTGGGATCTAACTCAATTGACAGTTCAGCACCTGCTTCAAAGGTAAAGTGTTTCTTAAGCAGGTACATTAAATAAGTATGCTGAGTCTCGCTCAAAAAACTGGGTGAACCGCCACCCAAGTGCAGAGAAACTGCACGCCTGCCGTCAGTTAAATAACGCTTAGACAGGATTTCTTTTTCTATGTAATCTAAATATTCGTCCGCTTTTTCATTGTGACGCGTCACCATTTTATTGCAGCCACAGTAGTAGCACAGCGTTTTGCAAAATGGAATGTGCATGTAGAGACTTACTGCCGGCGCTTTTGACACTGCAAGTGCTTGTGGAAGTATGTCATCTTGTAGCGGTTCAAATTTAAGTGCAGTAGGGTAAGAGGTATAGCGAGGAGCATTCAACGCATATTTGGTAATGATTGATACAGGACGTTGTTGTACGGCAATTATTGTCATATTGGCTCTGCACTTATATGTAGATATCTAGGCGCGAATTCAATTCGATGGTTAAAGCTTAATGGATTGCTTAGGAGGCTGATTTGATCTACTTCAAGGTTTTGGTATTAAACCTGATAATTGTTTTACTTCTTCCAGTCATTTTGCTTCAAGCATTGTGGGTGAGGAAAAAGACAGCTGTACTGCCAGAGCCTGACGGCGAGCGGGTATTAGCCTCAGCCGATAGTAAATTGCTGCTAACTAATAACGTTTTGGTTATAGGCGATTCTGCTGCCGCTGGTGTTGGTGCAACGACGCAAATGGGGGCACTCCCAGGTCTGCTGTACTCAAACCTTGTTAAGCATGGGCCAACGCGAGTGACGTTGAATGCTAAAACAGGTTTTAAAAGTGAAGATGTGCTCAATCTTCTCCATGAAATGCCTGCCGAGCACTTTTCGTCGGTGCTAGTCTCTATTGGTGTTAACGACGTGACCAAATTTGTACCGTTGAAACGGTGGCGACAAAACATCGATGCTATGAGTACGCTACTGTCAGATAAATTTGGGTGCGAAACAATATTGTTTACTGCGCTACCGCCAATTCATTGCTTCCCTGCGCTTCCGCAACCTTTGCGCGCACTATTAGGTTACCGCGCGTGGCTACTAAACCAAGCTTTGGCTGATAGCGTAACAGCCCGGGCTAACGCAGACGTATTATATGTTAGTGCACTTAATGTGAGCGGATCTATGACGGATATTCAGCAAAGTGGTTTGATGGCAGAAGATGGCTTTCATCCCTCCACGAAAGGCTATGAAATATGGGCACACTCAGCCCTTGAAAAACTTTCCACGCTTTACAGCACCACAATGGGCACGACAAAAAAAGTCACAGCAAAAACTGATGTAACTGCGACGAAATAATCGCAGTGTGGGGTTGAAGTTTCTTTTTGTAACCTTATCTAAGCCCTTAAATCTTCATGAATTCAAAAAAAAAGCGAGGCCTATCATGGCAGCAAATGAGCAAGGTGTACAAAGTGCGAGCGGTATGCAGAGTGTAACAGTTAATATGGTTTCTGACGTAGCATGTCCATGGTGTATTGTTGGGTACCAGCGTTTGCAAGAAGCCATTAAAACCCTTGATAACATTGAAGTGGATATTAAGTTTCACCCGTTCGAGCTAAACCCCAATATGCCAGAAGAAGGGCAAAACCTTCGCGAGCACATAATGGAAAAGTACGGCATTAGTGAACAGCAAAGCGCGCAGAACAGAGCGCGGTTAGTAGAAGCGGGCGAGCAATTAGGCTTTTCGTTTAACTTTACTGACGACTCTCGCATGCAGAACACGTTTAAGGCTCACCAACTTATTCACTTTGCTGCAGAAAACGGTCTTGAAGAAGAAATGAAGCTGGCCTTATTTAAAGCCTACTTCACAGACGGTAAAAACATTAATGATCTAGGTGTTCTAGTAACGTTGGCACAAACTATTGGCCTTGATAAGTCTGAAGCTGAACAAGCGCTTAAAAGTGAAAAATACGCGCAAGCAGTGCGTGAGGAGGAAACTATTTGGATGCAGCGTGGTATTCAGAGTGTACCTACTTTTGTCATTGGTAATCAGGGCGTAGCCGGGGCACAAGAGCCAGCAACATTGGCTGCATTTATTTCCCAAGCGGCATCACAGCAATAAGCAGGTTAAACGGGTGTAGAGGTAGTTATGAGTAATCACGTTAACCATTTGTTGGCCCAGTGGCTTCCACTTAAAAACAAGCATAAGTGGGTGTTAGGTTTTATTTTTAAAACCGAAGGCTCATGCTACCGCAAAGCAGGCGCCATGATGTTGTTTAGTGATGCAGGGCATCAGCTAGGTATATTAAGCGGCGGCTGCTTAGAAAGTGACATCGTTAAAAAAGCCCAGCGAGTAATGGCCGACGGCGTTAGTCGTACCGCGGTTTACGATGACGAAGATGAAGAAGACATCGCGTTTAAACTTGGTGTTGGATGCGGCGGTGTGGTGCACTTAGCACTTGTACCAGTTAACGAGAGTAACCAGTATTTATCGTTGGATGTGGTTAGCAAAAGCTTATCAAACGGAAAAGCGTGTGAGTGGCGCTGCGCTGTAGACGGTACTTTGGGTGATTGCACGGAATTGGAAGACCATTCTGCTAAACCTAGAAAAGCTGTGCTAGACACCGTTGATGGCAAGCGCATGTTGTCGGTTTTGATGCTGCCGCCTATCCACCTACTTGTTGTTGGAGGTGGGTACGACGCTACCTTTATGACCAAGCTTGCTAGTTTGCAGGGCTATTTAGTAAGTCTTTGGGATCCAAGGCCTGCACAAGCAAGACTTGAACATTTTCCCGAGGTAAATTATCTCATTGAGGATCCATCAACCGAAGGTTTACGTCTTCATATGGGCGAACATAACATTCAAGCGGCGGTGCTTATGTCCCATCATCGAGAAATTGATGCAAAGGCGCTGCAGGTGCTTAGCAAGCAATCGTTAACCTATACGGCAATGCTCGGGCCACTGCACCGTAAGCAGGAAATTATGGATTTAGCCGGGCTTGGCGATACCAACTTTACTCAGTATTTTGCAAGCCCCGCTGGTTTCGACATTGGTGGTGAGCTACCAGAGCATATAGCGCTGTCTGTTATTGCTCAGTGCCATGCGGTGTTTCATACCAAACCTACACATTTAAAGCGTTAGAAAGACTTTCTGAAGGTAACGCCAAAGCTTCTAGGCGCGCCTGGGTAGGCCATGATCTTTCCGGTTTGTACGGGTACATCAAAGCCACTTCGTGCAACGTACTCTTCATCGAAAACGTTGCGCGACCACGCAATAATTTCGCTATCCCATTGTGGGATAGTGAAACTTACGCGAACGTTAAATAATGAAAAGTCGTCAGCGTATTTGTACGGGTCGTTCGCATCATCAAGAAATACGTCGCCCGTGTATTGGTAGTCAATACTGGCGGAGGCAGGATAATTCCCAACTTCGAAATAATGATTCAGCATAAGAGACAGTGAGTTCTGAGGCTCGAAGCCTACGCGGTCACCGTCTCTTGAACAGAACGGGTCGTTTGGCTCCACACGGCCCGGGTCGTCAATGCCCGTGTGCCACGTGTATGCTACCCAACAGGTACCGCGTTTAAACTCATCAAAATTCGCCAATGTGCGCGACGCAACTGCATGTAATTCGGTGCTTTCTGTCATTAGCCATGTGGCTTCAAGCTCTATGCCTTTTACTATGATATCGCCCGCATTTTGCAGGTTGAACCCCGTTCCGGTAAAGGTCGTCGCCTGAAAGTCGCTAATTTGTGTATAGTGCGCCGCAGCATTTACGCGCACGCCGTATTCTTCAAAATCGTGTTTTATACCTATTTCAGCACTTCGCGATTTTTCAGCATCAAAAAGCGGGCTAAGCGAAGGTAAGATTCTGTCGGTATTCGTACCGCCGGCTTTGTAACCAGTCGCAAAACTAGCGTAGGTTAGCGTGTTGTCATTAGGGTGATAAGCCAGTTTTACCGTGCCGGTTAACTGTGAATCATCAAGCTCTTCGTTTAAGTCAGGGCGTGGCATAACCGCTGCAGATCCCAAGAAAAAATATCCCCAGCCCGCTCGTTGAAATGGTGCGATAGCGTTAAGGGACTGTGCTGTAGGAGCTTGTCCCGCCGCTAACGCAGCAGCGATGTTTTGTAACCCAACTACAGCACGACCTACATTAGGCCATTGCGCTGGGTCTTGAGTTAGTCCGTCAATACCAGGCCCTTGCTCATCGTAGGCTCCGACAATCGACTTTTCTTCGCGGGTATAGCGCAAGCCCGTTGTTAAGGTGAAATCACTGTTTAACAGCCAATCCAGCTGAGAGAATAAAGCAATACTGTCTTGCTCTTGATTGGCGCTGTGCGCGAAAGTAGTACCGGACGGCGCGGGGGCTGCAGCAGGCGCAATAAAGCCTGATGTAACTGCAGATAGCTCGTTGATGGCGTTAGCCAAAGGCAGCAGATCGGGCGCGGCGGCATTAAAGAACACGCTAAAATCATCTTGCGTGGTAGTATCAAAGGTTAGATCTAAGTTTTGGCTGTAATAGTAAACACCTATTAAACCGCGCACATCTTCACTGGTGTAATGTAATCTAATTTCTTGAGAAAACGATTGCTGCTTGGCGTCGTTAGTGGCAGTAAGAAGGTCCGCATCAGAAAAGTCGGTATCTACCGTATCTAAGCTGTCAAACGCGCGGTACGCGCTTATGCTCACTAAATCCCATGCTTTGTTTAATGCCACATCTACTTGAACTGATAGTCCTTTGTCTTTCATTTTTGAAAGGGGAGTTTGCGACAGCGAGGTTTTATAGTCATAAAAGTTATCGCGCCCGTAAATAGTTGCATTAAACGGCGGTTGTAGCAGCAGCGCATCAGTGCCGAATTTACCCGCTATGTCATTAGCCTGAATGTTGTTTTGAAAAGTAAGTGCGCCGCAGCATCGTTCGTCTAGCTCGCCGTAATCAGCAATAAGTCGCACGCTAATTTCATCTGTTGGAGTGTAAAGCAACTGTGCTTTTATCGCAGAACGGTTACGGTTATTTAGGGTTTGCCCGCTGCGCTCATCGGTAATGAAGCCGTCGCTATTAGAGCTAAAACCCGAAACCCGCATGGCAAGAATATCGTCGATAAGCGAAAACGACGAGCCAGCGCTTAAACGAACTAAGTTATCATTGCCGATGATGGCTTCGGCAAAGCCGTCGCGCTCGTCGTGTGAAGGTGCGACCGTAGTTAACGTCATTGCGCCAGCGGCAGTATTCTTTCCGAATAGTGTGCCCTGTGGCCCACGCAACACTTCAATAGATTCAATATCGACTAAGTCGTTAATTAACGCGTTTTGTCGTGCACGGTACACACCATCTACGTATAAACCCACCGAAGACTCGAAGCCGAAGTTTTGTGAAGACGTGCCAATGCCGCGTATTGAAAACCCTGAATTTGTTACGCTTTGATTTTGAAACGCGCCAAAAGCAGGTACGTAGTTTTGCAGGTCAAACACATCTCGGCTAACTGTTTCAACTAGGTCTTGACCTGAAAGCGCAGTGACCGCAACGGGCACATCTTGCAAGTTTTGACTGGTCTTTTGCGCCTGTACAACAATGTGTTCCAGCGCCTTTTTGTTATGCGGAGTAGATAGAGCATTCTCATCGGCGTGAGCGTGGGGAGCCAAAGCAAGTGTCGACGAGACAATAGAGGCAATAAACGGCGAACTACATAGGCAACGCGTAATGGCGTTTTGGGGTGTAGATATGCTTGAGCTATTACAAGACAAAGCGTGTGTAAGTGACTTCATTTTGGTTCTTTTTATTTTTCAAAAGCGGTGGGCTTTAAACAAAATTAATCACGACAAGGTCGCGTCCAAATACGTACAGTCCTTTACATCTTAAATACGCCAACTTCCCTATGACGTCGTGTCGTGCTTTTTCACTATACAATCTAATGAACATATATTGCACGCATTTGAAGCTATCATGTCAAATTTTGTTCGCAACGTGCAAAAAGCGAACAGATGTTTGGCAGTGAATAGTTTCACATGATGCATACTCATTCAAAATATCAATTAAACTTATATCGCTGTTTTCCTTAGTATGTTGGTTGAAAGTTAACATATTAATAACATCAGGCAGCGGTATGACAGACATCTATTTAGTGCGACATGGTCAAGCGTCTTTTGGCAAAGCGAACTATGACAAACTTAGTGAACTGGGTGGGCAACAGGCCATTTGGCTTGGTGACTATTTCAAGCATCGCAATGTTGAATTTGATGCAGTTTTCTCTGGCGACATGGTTAGGCATCACGAAACCAAAGAAGGTATTGCCTCGGGTATTGCTACTGAAGACTATACGCTACCTGAAGTTACAGTGAATAGCGCACTGAATGAATTCAATTTTCAGGCAGTGGCTACCTCCTATTTAACACGCTACCCAGAAGCAAAAGTACCTGAAGGTGCTTCGCCTTCTGAATATTACCGATTGCTAAAAAAAGCAATGCTTGCCTGGTCGCAAGACGAATTGGCGCATGAACTCCTTGATGAAACATGGGGTCAGTTCGAAGACAGAGTTCACAGTATGCTCACGCACCTTCAAAGTATAGATGCGAAGCGTGTTCTCGTTGTGAGTTCTGGCGGTGCAATTGCCATGATGCTCAAACACATTCTTGGCTACGATGCGGCCACCGTTGTGAATATGAATTTGCAGATCCGAAATGCCAGTTTTTCTCAATGCTTTGCCAATGCGCGAGGCGTTCACCTTAATAACTTCAACAGCGTACCTCACCTGGATGTGATTGACAGGTTACACGCCATTACCTACAGCTAAATGGGGCAGTTATGAACTTTGAATATAATGAAAAGACCCAAGCACTTTTAGAAAAACTAAAAGCGTTTATGAAAGAAGAAGTGTATCCAATTGAAAAGGAATACATTCACGCCGTAGAAAATGGCTCTGCCAACAATGGCGAAGGTCGTTGGAAAACGCCTGAAATGATGCATACATTGAAAAAGCGTGCAAAAGAAGCGGGTCTTTGGAATCTATTTTTACCTGAAGAATATAAGCCATATGGCGCGGGCTTGACTAACGCAGAGTATGCACCACTTTGTGAAGAAATGGGCAGAGTTTTGTTTAGCTCTGAAATCTTCAACTGTAGTGCGCCAGATACCGGCAATATGGAAGTGCTGGCGAAATACGGTAACGAGAGTCAGAAAAAGCAGTGGTTAGAGCCTCTCTTAAACGGGGAAATACGCTCAGCCTTTGCTATGACAGAGCCTGCAGTGGCATCAAGTGACGCGACTAACATCGAAACTTCCATTAAGCGCGATGGTGATGAATACGTTATCAACGGCCGTAAGTGGTACACCAGCGGTGCTATGAATGAAAACTGTAAGATTATGGTTGTAATGGGCAAAACTGATTTCGATGCGCCTCGTCACCAGCAGCAGTCTCAAATCTTAGTTCCTATGGACACCATGGGTGTAACTATTGTTCGCCCAATGGCAGCAATGGGCTATTACGACGAGCCTATTGGTCATGCTGAAGTCTTGTTTGAAAACGTACGTGTACCGGCAGAAAACTTACTGCTTGGTGAAGGGCGTGGTTTTGAAATCGCACAAGGGCGCTTAGGCCCGGGCCGTATTCACCATTGTATGCGCCTTATTGGCTGTGCACAGCGCGCGCTCGATATGGCCTGTGAACGAGTTGAAAGCCGAGTGGCGTTTGGCAAACCGTTGTCAAAACAGCAATCGGTTAGAGAAAGCATTGCGCAGATGCACTGTGATATTGAACAGGCGCGTCTACTTACGTTGAAAGCGGCTGATAAGATGGATCGCTATGGCAACAAAGTATCGCGCGACCTTATCGCTGCTATCAAGATAGTTGCACCTACTATGGCCTGTAACGTTATCGACCAAGCCATTCAGATGCACGGCGCTGCAGGTACAAGCCAAGATTTCGTATTGTCTGCCATGTACGCTTATGCGCGTACTATCAAGCTGGCAGATGGCCCTGATCAGGTTCACATGATGCAGTTAGGTCGTAATCTTATTGCTGAAAAAGCAGTCGCTGAATAAGTCAGTGTTGTAAATAAACAATACAAAAAATTACGGGTAAGGAGTGAATGTGTCTAAAGACAATGCGAAAGCCCCACATGTCATAGATTTAGCAGTGCTGAATTCGTATTTATCTTCTGCGTGCCCGAGTATTGGGCACGTCAAAAGCGCTGAGAAATTTGCGGGTGGGCAATCGAACCCGACGTTTAAGCTTACTACGGACAACGGCGTCTACGTGTTACGCCGTCAACCTCCGGGTAAGTTACTGAAATCGGCCCATGCAGTTGACCGAGAATTTCGCGTTATCAATGCGTTGCAGGGCTCAGAAGTGCCTGTGCCCAAAGCGTACCATTTATGTGAAGATGCCAGCATAATCGGTAGCATGTTTTACATTATGGCCTATGTTGAAGGTGACATTTTTTGGAATAGTGCACTGCCTGAAATAGCGTCTTCTGCTATTCGCGGTGCCATGTATGATGAAATGAACCGGGTGCTTGCAGCGCTTCACAGTGTAGATATTGAAAGCGCAGGCTTACGCGATTATGGAAAGCCTGGCAGCTACTTTGAACGTCAGCTAAGCAGGTGGACAAAGCAGTATAGAGCGTCAGAACTTGAGCATGTTGAAGAAATTGAAAGTCTTATTCAGTATCTTGAGGCCAACCTGCCAAAAGATGATGGTCAAGTCTCGTTGGTCCATGGCGATTTTCGTTTAGACAATATGATGTTTGATATGTCTGACCCTAAAAACCCAAGAGTAGTCGCGGTGCTTGATTGGGAATTATCAACGTTGGGGCATCCGTATGCCGATTTGGCTTACCAATGTATGCAGTTGCGCCTTCCCTCTGACATTGCGCACGCAGCTGGGTTAGGTGGTTTAGACAGAGAGCAGTTAGGCATTCCAAGTGAACAAGAATATATCAATGCGTATTGCGAGCGAAGAGGTATTGATGCCATTAGCAATTGGACGTTTTACCTCGCATTTAGTTTTTTCCGTTTAGCCGCTATTTTACAAGGCGTGGTAAAACGCGCACACGATGGCAATGCGTCAAGCGAGAAGGCTATGCAATTAGGCGCAATGGTGCGACCTCTGGCGCAAATCGCGAACCAAACCATTCACCAAAGCGAATAAACGCCATATAACCTATTTAATGACAGGTCATGCTATCAATAGCGTGCTCGTCGAACAAAGCAACTGGAGACAGTATGAAAGCAATTGTATGCGAATCTTTTGGACCACTTGAAGAACTTCAATTTAAAGACGTTGCAGACCCAGAAGTAAAAAAAGGGCATGTAGTCGTAAATGTTGAAGCCGCAGGGGTGAACTTTCCAGACGGACTATTGGTGCAAGGTCTGTATCAAATGCAGCCAGACTTCCCGTTTATTCCTGGCAATGAAGTGGCAGGCACCATATCTGAAGTAGGTGAGGGCGTAAGCCATTTAAAAGAAGGGCAACGAGTTATTGCGTTGTCTAACTTAGGTGGTTACGCAGAAAAAGCGCTGATCCCTGCCACTCATGTTATGCCGTTACCTGATCCCATCCATGTTAATGAGGGGGCTGCTCTTGTAACTGCGCATGCGACAGCACATCACGCGTTAAAGCAGCGCGCAAAACTGCAGCCAGGCGAAACACTGGTTGTAACCGGCGCAGCGGGTGGTACTGGCTTAGCAGCAGTGCAAATAGGCAAGATTATGGGCGCTAAAGTTATTGCAGTTTGCTCAACAGAAGAAAAGCTGGCGCTTGCTAAAGAGTATGGCGCAGACGTTTTAATTAACTACAAAGAAAAAGATCTCAAAGAAACGCTGAAAGAAGTCACAGGCGGCAAAGGTGTCGATGTAGTTTATGAATGCGTTGGCGGTGACACATTCCACGCTTGCAGCCGCAGTATGGCATGGGAAGGTCGTATACTTGTGGTTGGCTTTGCTGGCGGTGAGATCCCGAAATTCCCGGTTAATTTAGCGCTGGTAAAAGGCTATTCGGTTATGGGCGTATTTTGGGGCTCGTTTACTCAGCACGATCCAAAAGGCTTTGCGGAAAATATGCAAGAGCTTTTAACTTGGTATGTGCAAGGTAAGGTGAAGGTGGTCGTAGATGAAGCATTACCCTTAGAACAAGCAACGAAAGCCATGGCCAAGGTAATGAACCGGGAAGTGAAAGGTAAGATGGTGCTTGTGCCCTGATCCTACAAGCCTGACACGTGGGTAACTTAACAATAAAGCCTGAACAATCGATGTTCAGGCTTTTCTTGTTAACAGTGGGTTATTCCATAAGCCACATTCGGGCGCTTCTTCCTGGTACATAGAACTTGTGCCACTGAGTTGTAATATATTGCACATCATTACTTAACGTATCGCGGTAATTTCTATACCACCACAAATTGTCCGTAGATGTATCTACCCATATATCTTGGCCGTCTGCGCATTTATTAATACCCACAACGCCTTGATGGTCACGCTTGAAGAAAATAACGCAGTCATTATGACTTACCACTTGCAGGCCACTGCCCTGAACTCCGTTATGGAATTTAACCATACCCTTGATGTCATCACGCTTGTACAAATCTACCCAACGATTATCACCACTTTCATTGTTATCTGAGTACAGTAATGGAACACCACCGTCACGGCCTAGTACATAGGCATTTGCCAAATGTTCGTCGGTAGGGTCAAGTAACTGGTAGCGGAAGCCGTCGTTTAGCGGGATGTCGTGGGTAATACTAAATGTGATGGCCTTGTCGCCTGATAAAGCCTGACCGTACGCACCTGGGTCAACTAAGGCATTCATCGAACCACCGAAGCTAAATGCACTACGTATTTGCGCGAAAAGCGGGAAGTCGTAGGCCGAGTGACCTGTTGCTGATAAATAAGGTGCAAGGAAGTTATCATACTCACTAGAGCCTGCACCGCCCGTGGTAATTATTTCTCCGAAAACATGCACGCCGTTTTTTATATTGCTGTCGAACACCGCGTTGATATGATAGTTGGTCATGTGCTTTGCAGCATCAACGCGGAAACCGGTTACACCCATGCCTTTTAACGCCTGAAGATACGCTTTTTGCTGGGCTACTACCCAATTATTGGGGTCTAGGTCGGGCAAGCCAGGATCTGGCGCGGCGCCGCATAATCTATTGTACTGAACATCGCCCACGTCGCTGTAGTTACTAATGCACTTAGGACCACCTTGATCATACGTACCGTGGAAGTCACCACCGCCAAAAAGGCCGCTACTTACATCACCAAATAATGTGATGCCATTGTAGTATCCCTGATTTGATGAGTATTGCTGTAGTACTTCACTTCCGGGGTAGTTTAAGTCTGAACGTTTCCATGCTTCGTTCGCCATATGATTAAAGACAATATCCGCATAGGTCTCTACACCTTTGGCATTTAATGCATTAACCATCGCTTGAAAGTCAGCAGTGTCACCAAGTGGGTTATCAATAACTCGATAGTCCTGTGGTTGATATCGCGCCCACCACTGATCACCTGTCGATTTATAAGCAGGCGAAACAAGTACTTTGGTGTAACCAAGATCCGCAATTTCCTGGGCTTTTGCGGCGACGTCATCGTAGATCCAGTTAAATGCGTGTAGTATAACGTCGGCATAGCTTTGATAACTTAATGTACTCAGTGCTGCGCCTATTAGAACGCCTGCCGCATGTTTCTTCATCTTCATAGTGTGTCCTATTTTATGTGGGAGCGAGATAAAAGATGAAAGTAAAGCTTATATTTTGTTTACAAATAATAAACATCATGCATACGTATTCAATTCACCTTTAATTTTAAATTAAAGGAAAGATGAACAATCAAGATACGCAGGGAAGGGAGTACAGTTAGTTATTGCAATTGGGTTAGCGGCTCTTAGTTGCGCAGCACTGTTTGAATTTTTTGTTGCTACCGCAAACACAAGGTAGGTTTCTCCCGTATTTAATTTTGCCGCAGTCGTCGTGTAATACGCCGTCGTGATAACGCCACTTACCGTCTTCAACACTAAAATTCGACGTTTCGTGAAGCTGATACATACTTTTATTTTCAAAATAGTAAGCAGTGAATTCAACAATGGCATTATTGGGTTTGGTGATGGGTTTGGTGATGGGTTTGGAGATGGACTTTAAATTAGTCTTAGAGATTGGCTCGGCGTTGGTTACTGCTTCGACTTTAGCGTCGGCATGTACAGTACTGTCTATCGAACTATCTTCAGTACTACTGACCAAGTTACCTACCAAGCTATCTACGGAGCTAGCCGCTAGAGTGGGGTGTACTTTAAGTGCGAACCATGTCGCACCTTGTGCGCTTTGCGCCAAATCCTCTACAGAGAGACCCTGCTGCTTTTCTTTGGTGTAGGTTTCAAGAATATATTGATAATGCGCTGTGGCGTAGGCTGAAAACCGGGAGCGCATAAGTTGCTCTGCAGAACTAGGGTGTTTATCACCCTTAATAAAAGGCTCGCAGCATTCGTCGAAGGATTTTGATGAGCAACAGTAACAGCGCATAAGACAACTCGCAGTTTAAGAGTAAAACAAAGCGCTACAGTATAAGTATAAGTTGCGTGAGCCCCAACTTTTTTAAACGTAAATGTTGCCGATATTCAAAGATTCCTTGGCGGTCCATGCCAAAGGGTACATGTCAGAGATTCCACGCCAAAGAGTTGTATGAAAATAAATATTTAGGTTTTGTTTACGCACCGCTACTCAGGCAAACGTAAGATGGGGCAAACGCAAGATGTAAGCATAAACAGGCTTTGTATTACCAAGGACCTAATGCTACGTTTTGTTCGTCATTAATGCTGTTAACACGTACATTCACCAGGCTGACAGAGTAAAGCTCACACAGCTTTCTGATCATTTCACTATCGGTTGGTTGAAGGTCTAAATCAATATTTTCCACATACAGTGTTTTACACTGGCCACCTGTAATCAGCTTACTGATCCATTCGGGCATTTTTTCTTTTTCAGGTTTTTGAATACGGATAGCGTGATCTACAGATTTAGAAAACGACACCGTGTTTGAAAGCAGATAATTCCAACCTTTGTCGTTAGTTCCTTTTCCATTACCTTGTTTTTCGCCTGGAAACCCTTCTATCGGCAAAGGTAGTTGAACAACATTTGAAACCGAAGCGCGCAAAGCATTAAATCGTGAAACTGAAGATGTGTTCATAGTAAAACCCTTTATGCATTTGCCCTGAAGTTCATAGTTTGAACTTCGGGAATATTGTTATCAATTGACACTGGTTACTTATACAGTGTGTATGTGTATACAGTATTCTCAAAGGAGGGCTTTGGCAAGTATTTAGTTGTACTTTTTTCACACAAATCGGTGTTTTCTCAGTAACTACATAAAAGGTAATGGTTTTTTTTGTGCTATCGAATTCTGAAGGAAGTATTCATACTCCGATTAAGGTAAGATGCGCGCGAATCTTACATAGAAAACTACTGTATAAAGCTGGAGGAGCGTTGAGCGCATTAATACATTTAGGCTACTTGGGGATGTTCTTATCGGCATTTTTGGCTGCCACTATATTGCCTTTTAGTTCTGAAATTGTGCTTAGTGCTTTATACAGTAGTGGGTTGAGCTGGTTGTTGTTGCTTGTTGTTGCTTCGTTAGGAAATGTACTCGGCTCGGTGGTTAATTATGCATTGGGCTTCAAGTTCGGAAAAGAAATTGCGACCGATAAGTTAAAAGTGAGCGAAGCGGCGTTTAACCGTGCAAGTTACACCTTTACAAAGTGGGGGAAGTGGAGCTTGTTTTTATGCTGGGTACCTATTATTGGCGACCCTATTACTTTAGTAGCAGGTGTACTTAGAAGCCCGATTTGGTTTTTTATTCTCGCGGTAACGCTTAGTAAAACAGCGCGTTATGCTGCGCTGCTTTACGTACTTGTTTAAAAGGTTTTCGACTTTAGTTTTCTCACGCCACTGCGTTTTTGTCTCTCGACTTCTTTTGACTTTTCTTCTGATACGTCACATACCACAGCTTCATTCTTGGGCTCATTAATATCAGTCCAATCATCCAATACCAAACGGGCTCTTGCCAAAACGTCTTCTGCGACCAGCTGAAATGAAGTAGTGCAAGGGGCAGGATCAGGTAAATGCTGTTGTGAAGCTTCTGCCACTTTTTTCCCATGTTGCGCTGGATACGCTTGAACGACGTAGCGGTGAGAGCAAAAAGAAGAAGTAACGCTGCCATGCCAACAATGATGTATGGCCTGCTTACTATCTCGCTAGCCACTAGTGCCATATCAAGCTGGATTTCAAACACAATGTATGTGAGCAGGTGTGCAAAGGCGTACACAAAGGTGTATACGCCAATCATACGCCTGAATTGCATCGGTTCTGGGCTTGGTAGCCATTTAGCAAGTGGGCTAAGAGTAAGCGTTAGTAAAAGAAAGTGAATTGCCCAGGTTCCAGTCTCATTGATGAGCGTGTTTACAGGGTCTGGACCAAGCTGATCGGTTACCCCTGCAAAAAACAACCAGGCGATATAGCCCAATGCGAAAAGGTGAATAAGACCTTTTAGGCTGCGGCGCTGCCATACAGAGAGTCGAAATGGTTTTTTTCTTAACGGCATTAAATGAACAACTTAATAATAATGTTTAAAAACTCTAGTTAAGTGATATTGATATGAATGACTAGCTATTTGGTTGTGGCCTCATAAAGTTACAACTAGTAATAACGGGATAAGTCCATATCTTTGTATAGCGGCGCGACTTCGCTGTAACCGTTGAACATTTGGGTGTCGATGCGATTTCTGGCGAGTAGCCCACCTGTGGTTATTCTACGCTCGCTGGCCTGGCTCCACCTTGGGTGCGACACGTTTGGATTCACGTTGGCGTAAAAGCCATACTCGTTGGCGGCCAGTCGATTCCATGTGGTAGGCGGCTTCTTATCGGTAAGGCGAATTCTCACAATAGACTTAATGCTCTTAAAACCATACTTCCACGGTACAACAAGCCTGATAGGCGCGCCGTTTTGAGGTGGCAAGGTCTTCCCGTAAAGGCCAACCGACATGAGCGTTAACGGGTGCATGGCTTCGTCAAGACGCAAACCCTCTACGTAAGGGTAATCAATACCACCACCGGTAAAGCGGCTTCGTTGACCGGGCATTTGCTCAGGGTCATATAAAGTTTCAAATGCTACAAATTTGGCTGACATTAATGGCTCGGCTTGTTTTAACAACGCCCCCAACTCAAACCCAATCCAAGGCACCACCATCGACCATGCTTCCACACAGCGCAAGCGGTAAATGCGTTCTTCAAGGGGAAAACGCTTTGTTAAGGCATCGTGATCAAGCTCAATGGGGTTTTTAACCATCCCGTCAACTTTTAATGTCCATGGATTAGTTTGAAATTCAGTCGCATTTTTGGCTGGTGCATCTTTAGATGTGCCAAACTCATAGAAGTTGTTGTAGCTGGTCACTTTATCTTCAGGCGTTCGGGTTTCCGTTATTTGAAACTTAGGGGGCTGACTAAACTCCAGCGCCTTTCCCTTAAACACTGCCTTCTCTTCTTCATCTTCCCAAAACCAACCGGCAGCGCCTGCCGACTTCGCCAACAGCGTAGACGCTCCCACAAAGCCCATAGATTTGAGCAATGAACGGCGATTCATATAAACGCCTTCATTGGTTACGTCGTTATCAGTTAATTTTACTGAGGGTTTAAATGGTTTTGGCATTACGTCACCTAAATTATGATAAGACTATGAGAAATGGTCGTCACTTCGCCCAGTACATTTAGCTACGTTAATGTAACGAGTAAGTTCAACATAATAAAAAAGACCGAGAGTACGGTCTTTTCATTTCAATTAATTTGGAAAAACAAAACAATCTACATATGCAGACTATCTTGAATACCGCCTTGTTTAGGTGAAAAGATATTACTGTATAGGCGAGATGCGAATTCATCGGTCATACCCGATATATAGTCAGCGAGAACGCGCATACCATTGCCGCTCTCACAGGCCTTACGCCAGCGAACTTGGGTGTTTTCGGGAAGTAAGCGGTCAGGATCTGATGCAAAGGCTTCAAAAAGCTCCATAACCACCAGCTGTCCTTTGTATTCAAGAAGCTGCACATCGGGGCGGCGTATTACTTTGTTGAACACAAAGCGTTTGAAAAGCTCCAAGGCTTGTGCAAAATGTTCAGGCATTACGGCGTTGAACGCCAGTAACGGGTGAGCGAAACCCTCAACGCCTTTTATTTCAATAGCTGTAATAAAGCTATTTACCAGCGCGCCTATGGCATTTTTCCTTTCGTGATGTGCAGCGCTAAATAGCTTATTGGTTAGCACTTCTATATTGTCTGACAGCCACGGTACATCTAGCGCTTTTAGCGGGGTGGTTACATCCTCGACAAAATGATGCTTGTCGACCATATCCATTACAATGGCATCTTCTAAGTCGTGAATGCCATAGGCGATATCGTCAGACAGTTCCATAATTGAGCAGTCGAACGATTTAAATTGCGTTTTACTGTGTGCATTCAGTTTTGCAGTAAACTGCATAAACCCATCTTTATCTTCATTGCTAAATGGCGCAAGTAGCCAGTCGAATAGGGGCTCATCGCAGCGAAACAGACCTTTTGGCGGATGCCAGTCGTGGGCCTTTACCTGACGAAGTGAAACAGGGCGCTCTGGCGTAGGTCCTTTACTATGAAGGGCATCGATAAAGTTTGGATATTTAACCAAGCCTAACACGCTTCTTCTGCATAAATTCATGCCGTGTTCGGCGGTATAGGGCTCTAGCTGAGTGATGATCCTAAAAGTTTGTCCGTTTCCTTCAAACCCGCCGTATTGGTGCATCATGTAATTAAGCGCAATTTCACCACCATGGCCGAATGGGGGATGACCAATATCGTGAGCCAAGCAGAGGGTTTCGATTAACGTAGGATCAAGCGCTAACGTCGTGGCGATATCTGGAAATTTCACCCAAAGTTGGGCAGTAATACCGGTGCCAATTTGGGCGGCTTCTAGAGAGTGGGTTAATCGAGTGCGATAGAAGTCGCTCAGCCCCACACCGAGCACTTGCGTTTTTGCCTGTAATCTACGAAAGGCGGCGCTATGAAGAACGCGTGCTTTATCACGTTGATACGGATTGCGGTGATCGCCGTCTCTTGTTTCACTGCGGGGTAAACGACGCTCGTGTAATGCTAATTCCCAATCGCTTGTTGCCAAAAAAACCTCGCTGCCTTGCTGTGTATGCTACTTCTATTCGTCAGTATAGTGATTTATGGGCTGTTAGCCGCCTCGCTCACATATCGTCTTGCGTAATTTCATCAAGACTTAAAGAAAAGCTTGGTACGTAACGCGTTAAGAAGTAGTCTACTTCTTCAGAATGATACTCTTTAAGGGTTTTATCTAATCGTTTTTTAGCCAGCTTAAACTCTTGGTTACCAGCAGCTAATTCTTCAAGCGTTTTTAGATAAGCGCAAAGTACGTCTGCTGCTTTCACAATAAAAGCTTCTTCTTCACTATGGTAGTGATGATCAATAAGCGCCGCATAGTCTTCTCGAAATGCCTCTGGTGCCATTTCAATTAGCTTGTTCTCTGCAATTTTTTCGATCTTTTTATATTCTTCTTTAATCGCAGGGTTAAAGTATTTCACTGGGGTAGGGAGGTCTCCGGTGAGTACCTCCGACACGTCGTGAAATATTGCCATGGTAGCAATACGATCAGGGTTTAGTGTGCCGCCAAAAAACTTATTTTTTATTAAAGCAAGCGCATGGGCAACCATGGCCACCTGCAAACTGTGCTCCTGCACATTTTCTGTGCGCACGTTATGCATAAGCGGCCAGCGATTGATAAGCTTTAAGCGCGCCAGATGCGCGAAAAAGTGACTTTTATCAGACACATTACGCCCCTTGCTTATACGTTCTAAAGAAGTTGCCAATACGATGCAGAGCAGGCACCAATACATCGCTGTGCGGTAAAAATACTAATCGGAAATACGTGCCTTCAGTAAGGTTAAACGCGCGACCATGTACCAGCAGAATTTTTTCAGAGCTTAATAAGTCCAGCACCATTTGTTCGTCGTTTTGAATGTTGAATTTCTTCTCATCCACTTTAGCGAAACAATACATGGCACCTTTAGGTTTAACGCACGAAATACCGTCAATGCCGTTTAGCATATCTGTAGTCACGTCGCGCTGAATGCGAAGACGCCCGTTTTCTTTCACCAAGTCGTCAATGCTTTGATAGCCGCCTAACGCAGTTTGAATAGCACTTTGACACGGTACGTTAGCGCACATTCGCATGGAAGACAGAATATTAAGCCCTTCAATATAGTCCGACGCCAGGCGCTTATTGCCGCTGACAACTAACCAACCTGATCGAAAGCCCGCCACGCGGTAGTTTTTGCTTAAACCGCCAAAGGTAACAAAAAAAACATCGTCAGCCAGTGAAGCAATACTGGTGTGTTTTGCTTCATCGTAAAGAATTTTGTCGTAAATCTCGTCGCTAAATACAACAAGTCCGTGTTCGCGGGCGACTTCAACCACATCTTGTAAAAGGGCTTTGTCGTAAACTGCGCCGGTTGGGTTGTTAGGGTTGATCAGTACGATCGCGCGAGTTTTACTGGTGATTTTACTTTTTATGTCGTCAATATCTGGGAACCAGCCTGCTTGCTCGTCGCAGCGATAATGAACGGGTGAACCTGACGAGAGGCTAACTGCTGCTGTCCAAAGCGGGTAGTCAGGGCTTGGAATAAGCACTTCATCGCCATGATTAAGTAGCGCCTGCATTGCCATCATAATTAACTCAGATACGCCGTTACCAATATAAACGTCGTCTACACGGATGTCTTTAATGTTGCGCTGCTGGTAGTACTGCATCACGGCCACACGGGCAGCATAAATTCCTGTCGAGTCTGAATATCCTTGAGACGTAGGCAGGTTATGAATAACGTCTTTTACGATATCGTCAGGGGCTTCAAATCCAAATGGGGCAGGGTTACCGATATTCAGCTTTAATATGCGGTGTCCTTCGTCTTCCATTTTGCGTGCTTGCGCAGCGATTGGGCCTCTAATGTCGTAACAAACGTTATCTAATTTATGTGAGCGAGATACAGTTTTCATGGTCTATCTGGTTGATTTACATACCCTGAGATTATCGCAATACAAAGCCATATGCGATGGCCTTTTTGCAGTATTTCTGCTTTAAGCACTACTTTTTTCACCAAGTGGCTATTTATTGACCACATAACGAGATGAATGATCCGCTTGTCACTTAAGTATAAAATTTATGTTAATAGCTTGTGAACTTTTCATTCAGCGCCTATCGTAGTAGTAAGGCGTGTATAAAAAACGCGTTAGTAACAAACAGGCTAACAAGCAGAGGTGATAAGAATATGTCGCACCATTTCAAAGAAACACCAGAGAATGCAATCACGCAAAGTGGTATAGCACGCGTTATTCCCTGTAAAGAATTAGACGTTGGCGACCCTATAAAATGGTTGTCATTGGCATTACGAGACGCTATGCGCGCACCAGGTCTCACATTGTTTTATGGCGTTCTCTTCGCGGTTATTCCTTGGTTTATTATGTACTTGGTTGAAATGACAGGTTGGCACTTGGTCATTCTACCGGCCATTGTTTGCTTTATGTTGGTAGGTCCATTTTTGGCTGCTGGTCTTTATGATGTGAGCTGGGAAATGGAGAAAGGCCATAAGCCCACGTTACGCCATTCTTTGCGTGCAATGCGCAGAAATGCGTTTAACGAGTGGGGCTTTGCCATTTTACTTATGGTGATGATGATATTCTGGTTGCGTGTTGCATCGCTAATCCATGCACTTTATCCGCCTTATATCGAAAACGATTTAGAAAGCTTATTACCATTTTTGGCGCTAGGCACAATTGTTGGTGCGGGTTTTACATTGGCCATGCTTTTCATTACGGCGTTTACCCAACCAATTTTGATGGAACGCAAAGTTGACCTTGCCACCGCTGTATTAACCAGTGTTAACGCAGTGTGGCTTAATAAGGTGCCCATGCTTATTTGGGGGGCGATCATCTTTACCACCGTTGCGATTGGTTACGTAACCGGGTTTATTGGTTTTATCGTGTTAATGCCTATTATCGGCTACGCTTCATGGCATGCTTATATTGATGCCATTGAAACTAAGCGCGAACGCAAATATGAGTAATCGCCCACGCTTTCTGTAATTTAATTACGGAAATGGTGAGGTTTTCTGTACATTAGATGCGCTTTATCATTATATATTTTGTTAAAATTACATTTTTAAGGCCCCAAAAGGGGCCTTTTTATACTTAAGTCTTATATTTCTTTCTTCCTACAAGTTCCATCGCTAGATATATTAGTAATATGTAATCTAAATTAATCTCGATAAAACAGTGATTTAGCCTAGTAACAATGGTGTAACAAACTGATTTACCACACATTTACCCCCATTACACAATCATTCAACAGAAAAGTTTTAATTCTTGATGCATAAATAAAGGGCGTTGAGCGAATTGTTGATTGTTCAGCTTTGTTCAACCAAAAACTAAGAGTTTGCCACAAACTTGATTAAAGCCTTTATCTACACATTGAGGAATTAAACATGAAACCAGTTAAATCGAAATTAGCCAACGCAGTAAAAGTACTAGCTGTAACTGCAACCGTAGCATTTAGCGTAAACGTAACTGCCGCAGCACCGCAAAAAGACATTCGCTTTGTAGGCGAAACCCAATTTGCAGGGTTTTGTAAAGCTGTGATAAATGATGATGTTAGAGTACTTCGCTCTAGTCTTTCACGTAACGTAGGTCGCATTGGTGCTAGTCAGCGTGAAGTGTTGCGTATGGTAACGTCTGAAGAAGGGTTGACCTGCAATGGCAGTAGCCTAATTGAGTTTTCAGTTGAGCGTCACGCTGATGCCGTACATGAATACTTAACGTCGCGTAGCTAAGGCGTTGATTGCGGTTACGATAAATCCAGAAAAAGCGGGCTAGCTTGCACTCATCGTCAATCACGTTGACGTAAATGGTGAAAACTAGACCCGCTTTTTGTCTTATTTTTTGCTTTAAAATGCGCCTTAATTAGCGATTTTAATATACGTGGCTACACGCGCTTTACTGGTTTTAAACAAACGTTGCGTTTTAAACCTAAGCTTTAGTAGCAACACGTAAGCAAGTGGTACTAAGAACAAGCTGGTTAGCGTTGAGAATACTAGCCCACCAATGATTGCAATGGCCATTGGTGAGTAGGGAGGACCGTCGCCACCAATTCGAGTACTCCCCATCGCAAGTGGAATAAGCCCTAGAACTGTAGTGGCTACTGTCATCAGAATAGGCCTGATACGTGTCATACATCCTTCAATCACTGCGTCATACAGCGACAAGCCTTCATTAATTAGCTGATTAATTCTGTCTACCAATACGATGCCATTGTTAACCACAATACCCATCAGAATCAGCATGCCAATCATCCCCATGATAGACATAGATGTGCCTGTAACCATGAATGCCCAAAAAACACCTGTGAAGGAAAACAGTAGTGACGTAATTACAGATGTTGGAAGAATTAGCGATTCAAACAGCGCGGCCATCACAACGTATATCATGCAAAGCGCTAATAGCATATTCATTTGCATTACGGCATTGGCTTCATCCTGGCGAGAGAAGCTGCCGTCTAGCGTCCACTTATAGCCTGTCGGCAATTCGATATTAGCTAATGCTTTTTCTATGCGCTCACGAGCTTGTTCGGTGGTGGTTTCACCCTCTAAGTTTGCACCAATAGCTAGCGCGGTTTGACGATAGTTGCGGTTAATTTGCGAAAGCTGTGGCACCACAGAGAAATCTGCAATCATGTTCAGCGTTACCGATTGACCCTGCGTAAACCCAATATTGATGTTCTTAAGTTCGCTTAGCGAGGCTTGAATATCGCTGCCAAACTTAAGCTGCACCGCCACTTCTCCGGCGTCACCATAGCGGAATGTACGTAAATTACTTCCGCGTAGTGCCGTAGAGATAAGTTTAGCCACATCGTTTACTTGTATGCCGAAGCGGTTTGCTTTCTCTCTGTCTATGCGTATTTGAACCTCATCGCGGGTAGATCCCGTGTCGGCTTTTACATCTTCCAACCCATCTATGGTGGAAAGAATAGGAATGATTTGCTCTGAAATAGTGAGCAAGGTTTCTGAAGATTCCCCCAACAGCGTTACTCTTACGCCACCACCGTTGCCGCTATCCCACTGGAAAGAGGGGCGAGCACGCACAAATGAAGGCATGTTTTCACGAATATCCTCCTTAATTTTACCCACACTTACGGGCAATTCATCATTAAGCGTGATACCACTTACCGCATGGCCAGCAGTAAAATAGGTATATACCTGCTTAATGTGAAAGCGTTCTTGGTTTTCATAAAGATAAGCTTCCATTTTATTTACGGTTTTTTCCACTTCATCCAAGGTGAAGTTTTGCGTCACATGGTAATTAAGCCAAATGCGCTCTTGGTTGTCGTTACCCTCATCGTCAGACGTAACCACCTGCATAGGTACAAAGGTCGACGCGAGAATAAGCAGAGCAATAACACAAGTTACGCCCTGGTGTTTCAACATCCAGTTAAGCGCACGACCATAGCCTTTTATGTAGGACGGTGTTTTAGGCGTTTTTACAACAGGGATCTTTACCTTAGTTGTCAGCAAGGGAATAAGTGTTTTAGCAATGAAAAGCGACGCGAACAGAGATATACAGATAGCCACAGCAACGTGCTCTAGGAAAATAGTCACGTCTATTTTTACCCCAATAATATTAGGTAAAAACACTATTGCCGTGGTTGCAGTTCCGGCAATGACTGCAAGACTGACTTTGTTTACACCAATCTGGGTGGCTCGCTTAATGTCTCCCTCTTGTTGGCGTTCTTGAAATACGCTTTCAGTGATCACAACGGCGTTGTCTACCAGCATACCTACCGCTAGCATGAGGCCCATTAACGATAAGATGTTGAGTGTATAACCTAATAGATACATCACACCTAAGGTAATACAAATTGAGAATGGTACAGAAAGCACCACGATTAAGGTGGTGGTAAGCTGGCGCAAGAATAAGTACAGCACAATAACTGAAAGTAACGCACCTAAAAGGCCAGCGTTTAGCAAATCGCTCAGCGACGAAGTTACGCTTTTCGCGGTGTCGTCCATTACAAATAAACTAATGCCTGTAAACTCAGGGTCTTCCTTGGCTTTTTCGATAACTTTCATTACCGCGTCGGAAACTTCTACAAGATTGCTGCCCGATTCGCGAAATACGTTAAAGCCTACCGCAAAGGTGCGATCTAAATGACGTCCTTCGTTGCGTTGAGGGAGCTCGTAAGTCACGCTGGCAATATCAGACAAGCGAACGCTGCGAGTAACCCACATATTTTTAAAATCGTTTACATCGGTAAATTCGCCAGTTGGGTTAACCAGAATTTTTTCACCGTTATTGTACATGTAGCCCGCGGTTAGCGAGAAGTTTGCGTTTAGAAGCTGCTGCTCTAAGCGTGTACCGTCTATTTGGTAGGCCGCCATTTTCTTAGGATCTAAGCGAATAGTAATTTGACGCTTCATGGTGCCGTATAGCTCAACTTTCGATACACCCGGAACGCGCTCTAGCGGTCGCTTAAGGTTACGCTCAAGCAAGTCGTAAGCATTCGATAAGTCGCGGTCGCTCGATACACGCAGCTGGAATATAGGCATATCGTTGGTGTTAAATTTATACACCATGATCCGCTCTATATCGTCAGGAAGTTCGTGGCGAATAGCGTCAATCTTCTCCCGCGCTTCAATACTTTTGGCTTTAAGGTTTTCATCCCAGTCGAACTCTACAATGACCTCAGCCATATTGTCGTACGACCGTGCCCTTAATCGCTTTATCCCCGACATGGTAGCAACAGCTTCTTCAACCGGACGGGTTATCATCGTTTCAATCTCAACAGGCGTTGCATCAGGGTAGGGGATCTGCACTACCATTTCTGGAATATCAATCCCAGGGAACTTTTCCAAGGGTAATAAGCGGCCAGATACAATGCCGAACAGCAACATAGACAAAAACAGCATTCCGATGGTAACGGGCTTATTTAATGCAAAGCGTGCAAGCGAGGCGCCTATACCTGCAATTTTTGAAAGGTGCGGCTGTGAAGCTATGTCTGTCTCGCGTTGATTCGGGTCACGTGTTTGGCGCTTGTCAGTGTGGGTTTCAGAACTGTTATTAGCGTTGTGAGAAGGTGTACTCATAGTACACCTCCTTTCGACATTGCTCCTTCGTCACCAAAGCCCGCATTAGTATTAACAGACGTTTTCTGCGCAACGTTTTTCTTAACGTCGAACAGGCTGTAAAGCACTGGCAGTAATATGAGGGTGAGCAAGCTTGCAAACAGAAGGCCGTATATAACGGTGATGGCCATTGGCGTGCGAATTTCAGCACCTTCACCAAAACCAAACGCCATAGGCAATAGACCCAACACCGTAGTAAGTGTAGTCATCACAATGGGGCGCAGGCGGGTCTTTGCAGCATCTAGAATAGCGGTGTCTTTATCTACTCCTTGACGGCGTAATTGATTTATACGGTCAACTAATACAATAGCGTTGTTCACTACAATACCGCACAGCATAATCAAACCTATAAATACCACCACGTTTAGCGGCGTATTGGTAAGCCACAATCCATACACAGAACCTGCGCCGGCTAGCGGCACTGCGAACAAAATAAGCAGAGGGTGCAGCAGCGACTCAAACTGAGACGCCATAACCAAATACACCATAAACACGGCAAGTGCTAGGGCAAACTGTAGCGAACGGAAGCTGCTTTGCATGTCTTCACTTTGTCCAGTTACTGTTGCACTTAAAGATAGAGGAAGTTGGGTTTCATCAATGACTTTATTAGCAACGGCAACCGCTTCATCAAGCTTACCTTTGGCTAAATTCGCAGATACCAGCGCTACACGCTGCTGTCCAACGCGGGTGATCTCGCTAGGACCTACACTCATGTAAACGTCTGCCACGGCACTTAATGGAATAGGTTGTGCAGAGCCTGGATTAACAACAATGGCACGCACGCTGGCGATGTCATCTCGCTGGTTTTCTTGCGTTCTTACTAGCACATCCACCTTTCTGTCTTCAACACTGTACTGTGTAGCGACACGGCCACCTACTTTGGCTGCAATAAGCTGAGAAACGGTTGATGCATCAAGCTCAAGGCGAGCAAGTTTGGCGTGATGGAAGGCTATTTTAAGCTCTGGGTTTCCGTCACTAATGCTGGTCGTTACGTCTGCAAAATTACTAAAACTGGCTAGCTTGGTCGCAATGGCGTCGCCATACTGCTGTAACTGATTTAGGTCGTAACCCGCAATTTCAATTTGAATAGGCGATGCAAAGCTAAATAGCTCAGGCTCTGAAAACGTTGCCTGAACCTGAGGTTTAAAGGCTAGGTAATCACGAAGGGCACGCTTTACCGCGTCCATATCGCCAGCTGTCGCCGAAGGCTGCATGACAATGTTTAAGCGGCCCCAATGATCGCCACCCTGATTAGGCGCAGCGCTTATAAGGCTTCCCGTACCAGACATGGCATAGGTGCGAAGCACCATGGTTTCGCCGCCATCATTGTTATTTACTGCAACCGCAGCAAGCTCGCTGATAATAGCGTCGGTACGCGCCAGTGGCGAGCCCGCAGGAAGGGTCACTTCTACCGAAAATTCTCCTTGTGACAGGGTAGGAATAAGTTCCATACCTAGTTTTGGTACAAGCATTATCGCGCCAGCAGCAAGAATAAAGGCAGTAGCTAACACCAGCGCTTTGGCTTTAAGACTTACGCGCAGCAGTTTTTCATAAGCAGAAGCGAGAAGGTCAAACCCTTTGTTAAATACCCAGATAAGTGGTTTAAACGCAACGCTTAATAATTTGCTGACTATATGCCATGCACCTATCACCAAGGTGACCAAGGCTGCAGGTAAAAATACAAAGATAAGTCTGAATACCCAACGAACTGGCAGGGTAACGTAATACATAACTTTGCCAAACGTCGACGTAGGAGGGGTAGGCGCTGGTGAAGTAAACACATCTTCGTGGTCTAGCTGTTGCTTTTTCTTCTTATGTGCCATCGCAGGGATAAGTGTGAGTGCAACAACAAGCGATGCAGCTAAAGCGAACGACACGGTTAACGCTTGATCTTTAAACAGCTGACCTGCAATACCTTCTACAAATATTAGCGGCACAAACACGGCCATAGTGGTCAGTGTCGAAGCCACAATTGCGCCAGAGACTTCTTTTGTTCCTTCGCTAGCGGCAGATGCTTCAGTGCCTGTGGCTTCTGCCGTCGTTTTTTCATTAGCTGTAGCGTTATTAGTCCCAGCCACTTTTAATTTTTTATGGCGATCGATATTTTCAAGCACAACAATGCTGTTATCTACTAATAATCCAACAGCCAGAGCGATACCACCTAAGCTCATCATGTTTAAGCTTATGTCGTTGGCATACATTAGATTAAAGGTGGCAATTACTGATACCGGAATAGAAACCGAGATAATAACGGTAGCCCAGAAGTCTTTAAGAAAAAGGTACAGCACCAACATGGCTAAAATACCGCCCATCACTGCCGCTGATTTTACGTTATCTATAGCTTGCTTAATGAACACGCTTTGGTCATAAATTTCGCTAAGCGTGTAGTTAGAAGGCAAGTTGTTGTTGACCTCATTTAACCGGCTAGCCACTTTTTGCGCAACGTTAACCGCATTAGCATCGCCTTCTTTATAAATGGCAATTTCAATGCCTTCATTGCCGTTAAAGCGCGTTACCACATCACGATCTTTATAAGCACTCTCAACCGTTGCCACGTCTTTAAGTTGAATGTTTCTGCCTTCAAAACGCCCAATGAAAAGGTTTTCGATATCGCTCAGTGTTTCAAACTGATTGAGGGTTCTGACCAAAAACGCTTGGGCTGCGTTATCAATTCGACCGCCGGCCGCGTTAATGTTTTCGGCACTGACCCGGTCAATAATTCGGGTAATGGGAATAGACAGCTGACTGGCTTTCTGCTGGTCGATAAGAATGTGTATCTCGTTTTCTAAACCACCGCCAACGCGCACGGCTGCCACACCTTCTACCGACTCTAAAGCTCGTTTTACCTGTTGTTCGGCATATAAACGTAATCGCTTCATTTGCGCTACGCTTAAACTTGACGTATCGCTTTGTGCCGTCAGCCCCAGTTTAATTACTGGGTCTAAACTTGGGTTAAAACGAAGGAGCCTTGGCTTTTCTATATCAAGGGGAAGTTGTAATACATCAAGTTTCTCGCGCACTTCTAAGCTCGCGAAATCCATGTCAGTACCCCATGCAAATGAAAGCACTACGTCAGACTGGCCTGCACGCGATGTTGACGTGACCTTACGTACACCTTTCACTACACCAATGGCTTCTTCAATGGGTTTTGAAACCAGTTGTTCGACTTCGCCTGGCGCTGCACCGTCGTAGTCAGTACGAATGGTGAGAGTAGGGTAAGATAAGTCAGGCAGTAGGTTAACCGACAGTCTGCCAAACGACACCATACCAAATAGCAATACCGCAAAAGTGAACATACTAACGGCAACAGGGCGCTTTACAGCAATATCTACAATACGCATTGTGTGATTTCCTTGTTGGGCCGAATTAGCTGTTAACTACTTCAACAGGGGCGCTGTCTTTCAAGTTTTGGTGGCCTGCGGTAACCACTTCTTCATTACCGTTTAAACCATTAATAACTTCAACGACTTCGTTGTTTTCAAAACCTGTAGAAATATCAACTTTTTTAACTTTGCCGTTGTCGACAACGAATACACTATGATTATTATCGATGGTAACTAGCGCTCTACGAGGCAACAACGTGGCGTTAGCATGTGTTGCGTACTCAAGTGACACATCGGTAAACATGCCGGCTTTAAGTTTGTTATCTTCGTTAGGTACTTTTAACGTTACTTTGAACGTGCCGGTGGTCGCATCGATGACCGGGCTTATACGTTCAACACTCGCGGTGATACTTCTGTCGCCTAAAGCCGCCACGGTAAGCATTGCACCTTGTCCAATCACTACGTTAGGTAGCTCATTTTCAGGCAGATACACAATGCCTTGAAGATTACGTTGCTGAACGATATGGAACATTCTCTCCCGTTGGAACGATTCAGTCAGGTTACCTACTTTTGCGTTTCGCTCTGCAATGTATCCATCAATTGGGGCTGTGATAGTGGCTTCTTTCAAATCAAGTTCAGCCAAGCGTACAGATGCTTTTGCTGATTCAAATTGCGAAGTGAGCTTGTCGTAAGTGTCATCGCTGATAAGCTTTTTAGAATAGACTTTGTTGACCTTTTCTAGTTCGCTTTCAATACCAGCTAAATCAGCCAAAGCTTTTGATAAGTTCAGCTCGTAGCGGCGTTTATCAAGCTGTGCCAGTACCTGGCCTTTTTCAACATAATCACCTTCTTCTACGAAGATTTCTTCGATAATTCCAGATGCTCGCGCAACCACAAATGCTTCTTCACGGGCTTCTAAAATAGCGGTTGTGTCGTAAGTGGACGTAATGTCTCCAGTAACAATGGTTTGGGTTTCAACGGGAATAGCAAAAACGGTTTCTTCAACTTCGGTGGCGTTGGCTTGGTCATTAATGGCATCAGCATCAGAACATGCTGTCATCGAGAGAGAGAGGGCAACAATACCGCTTCCAACAAGTAATTTGAGTGATGTTGGCGAAAACGGTAATAAAGAATGTGATGGTGAAAAAGAGGTGTTGCTGTGCGTTGTAGTTTCCATGGTCAATAACCCTAACGTAGTTGTTGTTATATAATAATGACCATATACAGCAGCTAATATGCCAAAGATGTTAACTAATGTTAATTGTTAATAATATCAATCACTTATGAGTGTAACAAACAGTTTCAACGAAAAAGCCAACCCAAGTGGTTGGCCTTTTCTACTAATGCCTAGCGAGAATCGCTAAAAAGAGGCTGGTTCTACTATAGTTTATTAAACCAAAGTATAGCTTGTAGTGATCTCAACATTACCCGTTAGCATTAACATGACGGAACAGTATTTTTCTGCAGAAAGCTGCACAGCGCGAGCAAGGGCCTTTTCACTAATGCCTTCACCTGACACCGTGTAATGCGCGTGAATTTTAGTAAATACACGAGGCGGCTCTTCAGCGCGTTCAGCTTCTAATTCACAGTTGCAGGCTTCAATGTTAAAGCGCCCTTTTTTAAGAATGTCTACCACGTCAATACTTGAGCATGCACCAACTGCCAACAGCACTGACTCCATCGGAGATACAGCCTTACCGCTGCCGTCCATCACCGTTTTGTAACCGCTGTCTGTAGTTCCTGTAAAAGTTAAATCTTGATCCCAAGAAACACGTGCTTTCATTGTTTGTCCTAATGTCATAAAAATAAAAAAGGAAGCTGCAAGACAGGCCAGTTTAGCGCTTCAATGCAGCTGTGACATGTGCGTTTATTTGTTAAGGCGAACAGCATCTGGGCTAAGCGTGATTTTCTTTTGCTTATATAACGCCCCTAACGCTTTTTTATACGCCGCTTTACTCACGTTAAAATGAGAGTAAATGGCTTCTGGCGCACTCTTATCTGTTAGCGTAGAAATCCCACCATGAGCTTCTAAGTCATCCAAAATGGCTTGTTGAAGTGCATCACGGCCACCTTTGTCTATGCGCTGAAGGGCTACATCCACCTTGCCATCGTCACGAATTGTTTTAATTACCCCTTCAGTAGCTTGCCCGACTTTAAGTGGCTTAAAGGCATCGCTATGGAAAATAAGACCTAAGCTTTTTTCATTGATAACGACCTTAAAACCTAAATCAGTTTTGGCATAAACCAAGCATTGCACTGTGTCGCCCTCGTTGAGATAGGCACTACTTTCCTTTAGAAAATAGTGAAGCTTGGTAGCACCTAAAATACGCTGGGTTTTATCATCAAAAAAGGTGTGAACAACATAGTACATACCTGGATTGACAGGTTGGGCCTGGTAGTCGTTGGGCATTAAAAGGTCGTTGTCTAAACCCCAGTCGAAAAATGCACCAAAGTTAGTGGCAGATACCGCTTTAAGTACCTTAGTTTCACCAACTTGAATCAAAGGTTTTTTGATAGTGGCATAAAGATCGCCGCGCTGATCTGTGGCTACAAATACGTCTATCTGTTGTCCTTCTGCGAGGGAAGTTTCTACTTCGTCAATCGCAAGGGTCACAGTTTGCAGCTCTTCAGCATCATCTATTTCTATTACGCAGTCGTTTTCGTCGTTGTTTTCGACAAGTGGCGCTAAAGCGTAGCCAAAAGGGTATTGGGCTACGACGCGTAATGTATTAATTTTTCCAATATTTATCATCAGCACTGACTTTTTAAAAAGAACAGGTAACATGATACTGGAATGAACGTAAGAGCTAAACCATTATGAAGTTAAATTGCGATTTAGGTGAGAGTTTTGGCGCATGGTCTATGCCGGTGGAAGCGGCCATTATGGCAGAAATTGATCAGGCCAACATTGCATGTGGTTTTCATGCGGGTGATCCGTTAGTCATGAAGCAGGCTATTCTGTCAGCTAAACAACATGACGTGGTCATAGGTGCCCATCCAGCCTATCCAGACTTACAGGGATTTGGTCGCAGAAGTATGGCGATTGCTGCTGATGAACTCAGCGCTATGATTCAATATCAAGTAAGTGCATTGAGTGGAATGGCAAAGGTTTGTGGGGCCAACGTGAGCTATGTGAAACCTCATGGCGCCCTTTACAATGACATGATGAAAGATACAGCTGTCATGCGCACAGTAATGCAAAGCATAGCCGAAATAAATATGCAGTCGTTAAATTCGCCCCTCGCACTAATGGTACAGGCTACGTCGCAAAATGCAGCGATTAAAGAAGCTGCGCAAGAGTGGGGGCTGCCGTTGTATTTTGAAGCATTTTCAGACAGGCGTTATACCGATGAAGGTTTACTGCAATCTCGCTTGATCGAAGGTGCCGTGTTAAGCGAGAGCGACGCATTGCTTCAAGCTAAACAACTTATATCATCGGGAACAGTAACGACAGCCTCGGGAGCAACACTTGCAATAGAAGCGGATTCTCTGTGTGTACATGGTGATACTAAAGGGGCGGTGAATATTGCAAAGAAAATCAGAACATTTCTATAAACCTGCCTCATAAAAAACACATTTTACAAGAACAATACAAGAGGCTGTTACCCATTGTTGTGCTGAGAGTGGTATATCTAAAACTAAGTACTCAGAACCAAGCACTGACAGCCGTTTAAATAACAAGGACAGTAGATGCAAGCTTTCGGTCGCATTAAGCGAATAGTTACAGCAAGTGCAGACGCCATTATTTTGTACTTTGATGGCGCAAACCTGGACGACGCGAATAATGCCTGTCATCACATGCTGGCAGCGATAGATAGCAAAAAGGGAAGCGATTCGTGGGCTTGGCTGCGTGAGTGTGTGCCTTCTTATGACAGCCTGTTAATTATTTTTGATATGGCATTAATTGATAGCCACGGTGTATACCGTGCCATAAGTAATCTAAGCGCTGAAGACATGAGCCTGCAATCATTCTCTTTGCAAGCAAAAGAGAATGAAAGTAGCGCCGTGATTGAAATTCCTGTTTGGTACGGTGCGCCTAATGCAAGTGATTTAAGTGTAGTGAGTAAGAAAACGTCACTGTCTATTGAAGAGATTATCGAATTGCACACTAGCACGACTTATAAAGTATACGCAGTGGGTTTTTCTCCGGGCTTTGCCTACATGGGTGATATTCCAGAAGCGCTCAAATGTGCGCGACTAGGCACACCGCGCAAACGCGTACCTAAAGGTGCGGTTGCAATCGCTGACAGGCAAACTGCCGTTTACCCCAGTGAATCACCAGGAGGATGGAATTTATTGGGGCTTACGGCATTCGACATGCTCATTCACAGCGAAGAGCAAAGTGAAGCGCGGTTAAAAGCAGGTGATGTCGTTAAGTTCGTTTCGGTTACTGAACAGGAATATATAGCAGGATTGCAGGTTGAACGATGAAAATTGAAGTACTCAATAAGGGACTGTATAGCCTTATTATTGATAACGGGCGAGTAGGGCGGCAACGGGATGGATTTTGTGAATCAGGCCCTATGGATAGTAACGCCTATGATTGGGCCAATTTTCTCGCCTTCAATTTAGACGGTACGCCATGCTTCGAAGCGATTGGTGAAGTGCGATTACGGGTTGATGAAGATTGTATTATTGCTGTGACTGGCAGGGAGCCCTCACTCGATGTAGATGGAAACGCTAAAGCAACATACCAGAGTCAACACGTACCAGCAGGCGCAACTATTACGTTTGGCAGCGCTCTACTTGGTAGCAAAGCCTATTTGGCAATAGGTGGAAATTGGCATGTGCCAAAAGCGGTAGGGAGTGCATGTACGGTAGTACGCGAACAACTTGGTGGGTTGGATGGTAAGGGATGCACGTTAAAAGATGGCGATTGCATCGACATTTCAGCTAACAGCAGAATTAAAAGCACCGCTAGAATACGCACTCTCTCGCGGCAGCACATAGACAACTATGGTTTTTTAGAGTCTATTCGGGTTATTCCTGGGTATCAGTTTTCGAGTTTTAGCGCTGTTGCTTTACGCACGTTTGAAACAAGCAGCTATACGGTTTCATCGGCTATCGATCGCATGGGCTTTAGGTTGACCGGTGAATCAGTTACAGCCGATATAGAAAACATGCGCTCAGAGGCAATTCATTTAGGTGCAATTCAAGTTCCCGGCGACGGGCAGCCTATTGTAATGATGCGCGACAGACAAACATTAGGGGGTTATCCAAAACTTGGCTGTGTAAGCCCCTGTGATATAAGTCGCTTGGCCCAAGCCGTGCCAGGCGAAAAAGTGAATTTTGTTTTTCAACATGAAGAAGAAGCAAGGGCAGACTGGCTACTGATGACAAGTAGGCGTCGCCGACTACAAGGAGAAATATTGTGACGATTGCGTTTTTAAACGGTGAGTATATGCCTCTTTCTGAGGCTAAAATTTCTCCGATGGACAGAGGCTTCCTTTTTGGTGATGGTATTTATGAAGTCATTCCAACGTATTCTGGTAGCGCAGTAGGCTTCAAGGGGCACACTTCGCGTATGGCGCAAGGCCTTAAAGCTATTGAAATCGCTAACCCTTATTCAGCAGAAGAATGGCAAGACATTTTGACCAGCTTGGTCGAAAAAAACAAAGCATTTATAGAAAGCGGAAACATTGGTGTTTATTTCCACGTAAGCCGTGGCACCGATACAAAACGTTTTCATGCATACCCTAAGAATATAGCACCTACGGTATTCGGGTTTGCTTTTGAAATAGCGCCACCACAGCCCACAGCAAAATCTGAAGCAAGGCCTTTCAAAGTTGCGCTTCAACAGGATAAAAGGTGGCAACGCTGCCATATCAAATCCACATCCTTGTTAGGCAATGTAATGCACTATCAAGCAGGTGTTGACGCAGGCGTTAACGAAACTATTTTGTACAACAGCGAAGGTATGATAACCGAGGCAAGTTCATGCAACGTGTTTATGGTGAAAGACGGATGTATATCTACGCCCCCCTTAAACCATGAACTTCTTCCCGGTATTACTCGCGCCATTGCAATTGAAGCATTTAAACAGGCAGGCCTGGTTGTTACAGAAACTTGGTTTAGCAAAGATGAGTTGCTGGAGGCAGATGAAGTATGGTTAACCTCTTCAAGCAAAGAAGTTGCCCCGGTAGTTGAAGTAGACGGAAAACCTATTGGCACAGGGGAAGTGGGTGACGTGTGGGAGAAAGCAATTAAGGCTTACCACGCATATAAGTTTAAAGCGTAACGAAAAAAGGCCCGCTTAAAGCGGGCCTTTTGCTAGAATAAAACTGTTACTTATTCAGGTAAGTTGTCGCAGTTACCGTCTGTACACTCACCGTATAAGTAAAGGCTGTGATGCGTTAGCTTCATCTTGTGTTGCTTTGCAATCATCTCTTGGCGTTCTTCGATAATGTCATCTTCAAACTCAATGACCTTGCCACACTTCAAACACACAAGGTGGTCGTGGTGATCTTTGTGACTGATTTCAAATACAGATTTTCCACCTTCGAAATGGTGGCGATTAAGAATGCCTGCATCATCAAATTGGTTTAACACGCGGTACACGGTAGCAAGACCAATTTCTTCACCCTGTTCGATAAGGATTTTGTAAACGTCTTCAGCGCTGATGTGTTGGTTTTCTGGCTCTTGCAGAATTTGTAAAATTTTAAGGCGAGGCAGAGTGACTTTTAGCCCTGCTTTTTTCAATTCTTTATTTTGATCCATTTCAGCCTACTAAGAACGAGTGAAAAAGTATTTGGTGGTTATTATAGGTAAGTTGAAACAATTTAAAAGCAAAACCGTGGAAACTTTGTTTTCTCGCTGAAAATTTATCCATTGCACTGGTGCGATAAAAATTGTTACTTCGATACAGCCCGCATGGTGTCTGGCCTGACCAGATTGTAAGTGCAAGATTTATCTAACAAATGTGCAAAATAAATAAAACTTTTGATGCATTGAATTAACATCCTGTTAAACTAAACTTAAAAAGGCGATACAACCCTTTTTATTTTTTGGCATGTTTTTTTGGTGGAAGTGCCCATGCAGTTAACAATTATAAATAAAATCACGTTAGGCTTTGGCTTATTCGGCTGCTTATTATTACTTACCAGTATTCTTTCCTATTTTGGTCTTAGCGGAATAAAAGATTCTGCACAAGACGTTGTAGAGCAAAAGATGCCAGTTCAGACCAGCATGGTAAAAGTAAAGACTGAGATCCTCTCTTTATCAGTGATTACTGCCAACGGATATCATGTCGAAAATAGAGAAGAGCTGGTCGCAAACAAAGAGACGTTTGATACTTTATCTTCCGCATTCTCTGACGACTTGTCTCGTTTAAACTCACTTATGCCAAACAACGCGGTAGCCAGTAACGCTGTCGACGTTAGTCTAGCCTACGTTAATAGTAGTAACGACATGTATACCGCTATCAACGAGCGAATGAATATCGAGAAGGCGCTTGCTGCACAGCTTGAAAAAGTCTTAATGACGGCCGATGAGGCTAGTGCGTTAATGCTAGATCTTTCCTATTTAGAGGGAAATAACCCCAGTATTGAAACGCTAATTGGTGCGGGTACTGCAATAGACAACAAATTGCTCACAATGAATGATTCATTCATTGAACTGGCTGAAACCGATAACGCTACGCAAAGTGCGAGTATTATTGAAGATTTAGAATACCAATTGAGTAATTTGCAGGTAGATAAAGACTATGTAAATCGTTTGGCCACAGGGGTAGATGATGGCGGTACGATAGCTTCTTTTAACGAACAGTATGATTTACTGATGGAAGCGGTAAACGGCACAAATGGATTAATTGCTTTGCAGCGACAAAAACTTTCTGAAGTAGACAAAGCGGCGAAAGCTCAGAAGGAAGCAAAAGAAGCGTTAGAAACCGCACTTGCCGACATTAATACTTTGTTTGACGCTGTCCAGAAGCAATCTCTTGATGGGCAGAACGCCATTCTTGAATCTGTTCAGGCCAACCTTGTGCGCAATATCATTGTCGCGGCACTGGGCTTGGTTGCTGCAATATTTTTAGCGGTTATTGTAACCCGTAGTATTTCCAAGCCCCTTGGCCGTATCAATAAAGGCTTAAGTCAGCTAAGTAAAGGGGATTTAAGCACCAAATTGCCTCAAGAGGGCAATGACGAGTTTTCTGCCCTTTCCGCAAAAGTGAACAGCCTAACCGATAGTTTACGAGAGCTAGTGGGCAATATATTAGAGCAAGAAAAACGCCTTATAGACATTACAAAAGAAAGCGTAGAGCTGGGTAATAAGAGCTTATCTGAGGTAGACAAGCAACGTGAGCAAGTAACGGTAACGTCTACGAATACAAAACATGTACAGGAAAAAAGCCGCAGCAACCTCGCCCAAATTAATGAAGCAATGGACGCCCTACGCGATATAACAAAGCAAAGTACAGATATTGGTCAATTGGTACAAAAAAGCAGTCAGCAGGTGGGTAATCAAGCCAAACAGGCGGAGTCTTCGGCGCAGATCATTAATCGTTTGGACGACAACTCTCGCAATATTGGCAGTATCTTAGACGTGATTAAAACGATTGCAGAGCAAACCAACTTGTTAGCATTGAATGCAGCCATTGAAGCTGCAAGAGCTGGTGAACAAGGTAGAGGCTTTGCGGTTGTTGCGGATGAAGTGCGAACGCTAGCTAACCGCACCCATGACTCTACGGAAGAAATTGAACAGATGATTGGGAACTTACAAAAAGATGCTGCGCAGGCAGTAAAAGCTATTAATGCAGGGCGCGAACAAGCGCAAGAAGGGGTGGAAATTACCCAGCAAGTATCTCAACAAGTAGAGAGTATTAGAGAAATCATTGAGCGGTTAAGCGATATTAATGAACACATTGTGGCTGATACCGAACAACAAGATGTTTTACTTGGTGATGTTGCGAAAAGTTTGAACCGCATAGTTGCTTTAGCCGACTCCAGTGCGCAAAGCACGCGCCAGTCGAACGAGTCGACAATGTTGTTGGATGCGCAAACTGAGAGCTTGAGAAAAGCAGTAGAGCGGTTTCACCTGTAATCGCTGAATTAGCGTAACTGACAGCAGGCGCAGCTAATTAATTATCAAAAAAAACCGCTCATCAGAGCGGTTTTTTGTATTCTTTTTCGCAGCAGTGCTTAAGCAAGTTCTGCCAAGCAAAGTTCATCGTGAATTTGCTTGCACCACGCTTTAACGCGCGAGTCAGTTAGTTCTGGTTGACGGTCTTCGTCAATACCCAAGCCAACAAAGTGATTGTCGTCAGCCATGCCTTTAGACGCTTCAAAGTCGTAGCCTTCAGTTGACCATTGACCTACTAAAATCGCACCTTTGGCTTCAACGATGTCACGTACCATGCCCATCGCGTCTAGGAAGTACTCTGCATAGTCTTCCTGGTCTCCACAACCAAAAATAGCAACTAGCTTGTCGTTGAAGTCAATTTGCTCTAGTTCAGGAAAGAAATCATCCCAATCGCATTGCGCTTCACCGTAGTACCACGTAGGGATACCAAAGATAAGCAAATCAAATTCAGCGATGTCTTCTTTACTGCTCTTGGCAATGTCTTTAACATCAATTAGCTGTTTACCCAATTCCTTCTGGATCATTTTCGCAACATGTTCGGTATTACCCGTGTCACTTCCGAAAAATAGGCCAACGCTTGCCATATCTAACCTCTATTAATCGTTACTAATTAAACGCCTGTGCTTAGCCAAAACCATTCAATAATGCCCTTCGCAAGAAACCCTAATGCGCCTAAACCTAGCACACCGTACGTTACCACTCGTCCAATAAGTGGCACATCGTTCTTACGCAGTACATCGTGTACAGCAAAACCCATCAACCCAAAAAGGATAGATAAGCCGCCATACAGCATGATGGACTCAATGAGTTCGTAATTTTCTGCAAGCATAGTGTTGTTACTTAAAAAAATCTGGCGCAACTATATCACAGTATATACGCCTGTAAGAGCCTAAAACGTTCAAAAATAGGTAATAATAGTCATTCTCATCTTAAATGATGATGAAAACCCTTCTTTAAGACGATTTATTGAGCGTTCTTTCTACAACGGCGTTAAAGACCGCTGGCTTTTCTGCATGTAACCAGTGGCCAGTACCTTCTATTACATGTGCTTTAGCCATAGGAAAATAACGCGTTATTTCATCGCGATAGGCTGGCGTAATATAATCAGACTCACTGCCCTTGATGAATAATGTTACGCCATCAAATGTTTGATTTGTTTGTTCCCAATCAATAATGTGTGAATAACTGGCAATTAATCCATTGACATTAAAACGCCATTTCCAATCGCCATTTTCATCTTGATATAGGCTCTTCAATAAGAATTGTCGAACGCCTGGCTCTTTCACATGTTTAGCCATTTCTTTTTCAGCATCTTTTCTACTTTGAATTGCATCTAAAGGAACGGCCTTGAGTCCATCAAATACGGTTTGGTGGCTATGGTCGTAAGATACTGGTGCAATATCGGCGACAATGAGGTGAGAAACAACGTCGCCGTGGTTTAAGGCTAATCTCATGGCTACTTTGCCGCCTAATGAGTGGCCTAAAACCGCGCCTTCTCTAATATTAAGCGATTGCATAATCTCGAACACCCCATTTGCAGCATCGTCGACAGAAAATGAAGATGTCCATGGGGATTCACCGTGGTCAGGCAGATCAATGCTGATCACGTTGTAATTAGACTCAAAGTGGCGCTTAATGCCGGCTAAATTATCGGCATTTCCAAATAGTCCATGAATGAGAATCAGCCAGGGAGAGGTAGAAGCGCATTCCGAAAGTTTGTAGTTCAACTTCACAATATACTTATCCGTTTCTGAACATGCTGTTCAAACAAAATAAGGCCTGTAAAAACAGGCCTTGTTTAATTCACAATTTCAATTAATTAATAGCGTAATCGTCGAGTGACTTACCGCTATCTAGCGCTTCTTTATAAACGCGAGGCATGCGTCCTATACCTGTCCAAAGGTGTTCTTCACCCTTGCTATCAACAAGCTTGTATTTAACCGGACGTTTTTTGCCAACCTTTTTGTTTGTTTCTACATTTAATGCCTGTAGATCTTCAACATTTAAACCCGCTTCTTCCATTTGCTTTTTAATAGCAGCGAGCTTCTCTAATTTTTCTTTCTCAAGCTTTTCTTGTTCTACTAATTTTTCTTTTCTTTTCTCAATTATACCGCTAAGTTTTTCTTGAACTTGTTCAAGTTCTTCAATGCTTAATTCCTTAACAGCACCTTGTAAACGTCTTCCATGGGTTAAAATATCTAAAAAATCGCTCATTAATTAACCTTAATACGTTGTACTTAATTTCTATTGGATAATAAATAAAAGTAGCACAAAAAAAAAGCGAGCCAAGCTCGCTTTTTAAAAATATCCGTTAAATAGCAAATTAATACTTTAAATTACATGTTCGGGTAATTTGGTCCGCCGGCACCTTCCGGAACTACCCATTTAATATTTTGACTTGGGTCTTTTATGTCGCAGGTTTTACAGTGAACACAGTTTTGTGCATTAATTTGGAACCGTTTTTCACCTTCCTCTTCAATTACTTCATATACACCAGCAGGGCAGTAGCGCTGTGCTGGCTCTGCAAATTTAGGTAAATTAACCTGCAAAGGAATAGACGGATCTTTTAATTTTAAGTGGCAAGGCTGGTCTTCTTCGTGATTTGTATTAGATAAAAATACAGAAGACAATTTATCAAAGCTTAACACGCCATCTGGCTTAGGATATGAAATCTCTTTTGCATCTTTCGCTTCTTTAAGCTGTGCGTAGTCTTTATGTTCGTCTTTCATGGTGAAAAACAAATTACCATTAAAGATATTTTGCTCTAGCGTGTTAAATGCGCCACCCCAGAAATTTCCGAGTTTGTGGATAGCGGGGCCAAAGTTACGAGAGCGGAACAATTCGTCGTATAGCCACGATGATTTAAATTTCTCTGTAAAGCTTATTAACTCTTTTACAGGTGCCTCAGCATTTTCTGAAATGGCTTCAAAAATACTCTCTGCTGCAAGCATGCCCGACTTCATGGCCGTGTGATTACCTTTAATTTTGGCAAAGTTTAGCGTTCCGGCTTCACAGCCGACGAGTAAACCACCTGGGAAGGTCATTTTAGGCAACGAGTTAAACCCTCCTTTAGCGATAGCTCTTGCGCCATAAGAGACACGTTTACCGCCTTCAAGGTACTGTTTAAATACGGGGTGGTGCTTTAAACGTTGAAATTCATCAAACGGGCTTAGGTATGGATTGTCGTAGTTTAGGTCTACGATTAGGCCAACGAACACTTGGTTATCTTCAGCGTGGTATAAATAGCTACCGCCTGTTGCATCGTCAAGTGGCCAGCCTGCACTGTGAACCACAAGCCCTGGCTGGTGCTTGGATGGGTCTATATCCCAAATCTCTTTAAAGCCAATAGCATAATGTTGCGGTGAACTGTCTTCGTCCAGCTTAAAGTGCGAAATGAGCTCTTTTCCTAAGTGACCGCGACAGCCTTCTGCAAACACTGTGTATTTAGCGCGTAGTTCCATACCTGGCATGTAGCCGTCTTTAGGTTCGCCGTTTTCACCCACGCCCATGTCGCCGGTAAGTACACCGCCAACACTGCCATCTTCATTGTAAATGACTTCAGAGGCCGCAAAGCCAGGGAATACTTCAACACCTAGTTGTTCAGCTTGTTCTGCCAACCAGCGACACACATTACCCATAGACACAATATAGTTGCCATCGTTGTGCATGGTTTTCGGAGTAATAGCGTTAGGTAACTTTTTCGCTGAAGTCTCATCATTAAGTAGGTAAATGTGGTCTTCAGTTACTGGTGTATTGAGAGGTGCACCTTTTTCTTTCCAATCAGGGAAAAGTTCGTTTAGTGAGCGCGGCTCAAACACGGCACCAGAAAGAATGTGTGCACCTACCTCGGAGCCTTTTTCGACCACACAAACCATTAGCTCTTGGTCTTTTTCATTTGCAAGCTGCATAAGCTTACAAGCCGTTGATAATCCAGCTGGGCCGGCACCGACGATGACTACGTCAAACTCCATCGATTCTCGTTCCACGGGAGGCTCCTTATGTTTGTATTTTTATAATGCACTATTGATGAAACAAATAATGCTTTGTGTCAAAAACATGTAAATTAATTGTCGTTTTGCAAGGTAATGCAGGTTGACGTTTACGTCAACAGTAAGTACATTGCAAAGCAGTTTACGTTAACGTTAACTGGCAGTGTATTATAACTGCTGGTAAACGTGGTGTTAACGGCGTTTTAAGGCTAGCCTTTAAAAAACGTACGTTCCACGGATTCTTTTTTAACGTAGAGCACATTGTTAAAGTTTCAAAAAGCGTGGTGAAGTAATACGTTTTTAATTATTAATAGTTAATTATTAATGAAACGTAATAGACACCGACGAACTCAACAATTGAGGTAAATATGAAAATACTCGTACCGGTCAAACGCGCGATCGACTACAACGTTAAGGTAAGAGTGAAGGCCGATGAGTCTGGCGTAGATCTTACCAACGCAAAAATGGCCATTAACCCTTTTTGCGAAATTGCTGTTGAAGAAGCCGTTCGATTAAAAGAAAAAGGTGTGGCCACTGAAATCGTTGTTGTTTCAATTGGTGATAAGAGCTGCCAAGAACAAATACGTACAGCACTAGCCCTAGGTGCTGACCGTGGTATTCAAATCGATACCGACCAAAATCTTGATTCACTTCAAGTGGCGAAGCTGTTATCTAAAGTAGTTGAAGAAGAGCAACCACAGCTTGTTATTCTTGGTAAGCAGAGTATCGACTCTGATAATAACCAAACGGGACAGATGCTTGCAGCACTTACTGGTATGCCGCAGGGGACTTTTGCGTCAGAAGTCGTTGTTGACGGCGAAAAAGTAAATGTAACCCGTGAAATTGACGGCGGTCTTCAAACTGTTGCACTTTCGCTTCCAGCTGTAGTAACCACAGATCTTCGCTTGAACGAGCCGCGTTATGCATCGCTTCCTAATATCATGAAAGCAAAACGCAAACCGTTAGACGTTAAAGCGGCTGCGGATTTTGGTGTTTCACTTGACTCAAACGTTAAGGTGCTAAAAGTGACGCCTCCGCCTCAGCGCGAGGGTGGCATTAAAGTGGCAGATGTTGCTGAGTTGGTAGACAAGTTAAAAAATGAAGCAAAGGTGATCTCATGAGCGTACTCGTATATGCAGAACACGATAATGCAAGCTTAAAGACTGAAACGCATAAGCTTGTGAATGCCGCGCAGAAAATGGGTGGCGATATTCACGTGCTAGTCGCAGGTGAAGGTTGCCAAGCAGTAGCTGAAGCTGCGGCGCAAATTGACGGTGTTGCAAAAGTACTTGTTGCTGACAATGCTGCTTACAAGCATCAGCTTGCTGAGAATACGGCTGATCTAGTTGTAGAACTTGCTGCTGACTACAGCCACATTGTTGCTGCTGCAACCACTACAGGTAAGAACTTCATGCCTCGCGTAGCGGCTTTATTAGACGTAGCGCAAATCTCTGACATCATTGGTGTAGAGAGTGAAGACACGTTTGTACGCCCAATTTACGCAGGTAACGCTATTGCTACCGTACAATCATCTGACGCGAAAAAGGTGATTACTGTACGAGCTGCATCATTTGATGTTGCAACAACAGACGGCAGCGCAGAAGTTACGTCTTTAGACGTTGTTAAGGGGAGCGAGAAGTCTGATTTCGTATCGGCAGAGCTGACTGAGTCTGAGCGACCTGAATTAACTGCAGCAGAAGTGGTAATTTCAGGTGGCCGTGGTATGCAAAACGGTGACAACTTCAAGCTTCTTGAGGGCATTGCTGACAAGCTAGGTGCTGCTATTGGTGCATCACGCGCCGCAGTAGATGCTGGGTTCGTTCCGAATGATATGCAGGTAGGTCAAACAGGTAAAATTGTTGCGCCTCAGCTTTATATCGCGGTAGGTATCTCGGGCGCTATTCAACACCTTGCAGGTATGAAAGACTCTAAAGTCATTGTTGCTATCAACAAAGATGAGGAAGCGCCAATTTTCCAGGTTGCAGACTACGGGTTAGTAGGCGACTTGTTTGATGTACTTCCAGAGCTGGAAAATTCGTTGTAAATCGAATTTTAAGGTTTAGCAAAATGAAGATAAAGGCTGCGTATACGCAGCCTTTTTTGTAGGGAATCGTTATAAAATACCTAGAGTAGTTACGGGTATGTTTTTTAATGGAACAATAATTTAAACGCGCACCACTGAGTTGTCTTCTATGCTCACAGGTGAGGGAATATAAGCATCTGCTTCCCAATCGTTTTCCCATTTTTCACCATCAATGAGATAGCGAAACTGGTACTCGTGATCCTTCTCTAAATCCACCGTTAACGTAAAGTCTCCACTTTTCAGTTTCTTCATCGTTAGTGGCTGTGATTTCCAGTCAGTAAAGTCACCACACAACGCTGCTTCTTTGGCGTCTTGCGCCGCTTCCGCATTTAGTCGAAATGTCACTTTGCACAGAGGTTTTGATTTAAGGTATTGTTTCTTAAGACTCATAATGTGTTTTCCCTTCAACGTAGCGAAATCATTCCCGAGGCTACTTCGCATTAAAGACTAAGCTCAAATAACAACCGCCGGTTAACTCATAACCAATGAGTGATTAAATAATCAACGAAAATCTGATAATTATCAATCTTACTTTGTATTCTTTTGATAATTTTTTATATTAGGGCGGCTGATTTTTATGTGTATTTTAAAAACAATTAACAGACACAAAATTTAACAATCTTAAGTGGGCACAATAACCACAAATCAGTACACTAGTGTTGAAACAATAATAATAGATTTTCGTGGGTTATCAGGTGGTATGTGAAAGTGCAATACATCGTTGCGTCCGTTTCACTCGCGTGGATTTCCTTCGTTCCTAGGGATAGTAAATGAAAAACTCCATCTTGATGAAAAGTGGCATTCCACTAATCATAGTTTTGGTCGCGTTTATCGCCGCGACAGTCATGATCAAATCACGTAAGCCACCAGAGCAAGTACCCGTGGAAATTCCTGCTTTTTTGGTTGAAGCGAAAGAAGCAACAGCAGAGGCCGTGAGCTTTATCGTAAAATCTCAGGGTAACGTTGTTCCGCGAAATAAAACTGCGTTAAGTGCGCAGGTCAGTGGCCAAGTAGTGAGTTTGTCTGATGTATTTATAGCTGGCGGTACGTTCAAAAAAGGGGATGTGCTGGCAACACTTGAACAAGATGATTATCGCACGGATCTTAAGCTTGCAGAGGCTGAATTAGCTCAAGCGCAAGCAGCGCTTCAAGAAGAAATAGCTCGCGGCAAAGTAGCAGAGCAAGAATGGCGATCGGTAAGTAGCGTTGCACCGCCTGAGTTGGGTTTACGTAAGCCGCAACTGGCAAAAGAACAAGCAAACGTTAAAGCTGCAGAAGCCAAACTAGAGCGCGCAAAACGCAACTTGGCAAGAACGCAAATTACAGCCCCTTATAATGGCATTGTGGTTGAACGTAATATTGACCTGGGTCAGTTTGTATCGATGGGCGCAGTACTTGGTACCGTTTACTCCACCGATACTGCAGAAGTCAGGCTGCCTATTACTGACAGCGACTTAATGTTTATCAATATTGCCGGACAGTCCAATGACGGCGCTCCGGTTTCGTTAACGGCCTCTGTGGGCGGTGTGAAACGTACTTGGGAAGGTAAACTGGTGCGTTCAGAAGGTATCTTAGATACGGGCAGCCGAGTAGTATATGCCATTGTAGAAGTACAAGATCCTTACAATCTGAAATCTTCACATAATGCCCCCCTTCGTTTTGGTCAGTTTGTAGAAGCAGAAATCACGTCTCGTCAGAATGAAGAATTGGTGGTGTTGCCTCGTAGCATTTTACGTTTAGACAATACCGTACTGACTGTTAACGACAATCGTGAGATTGAAATAAAGCCTGTTGAGGTTGCGCGTACAACCGCTAAAGAAGTGTTTATTCGTTCTGGTATTGAGCATGGAAGCCTGGTAGTGAGAAGTGCCGTACCAAACCCGTATAATGGCATGAAGGTTCGTCTACCAGGTGATGAGCCAGTGCTATCTGATGCCGCTGAATCGGATGCTAGCGAAGATAACGATAAAGTAGAGAGCACGTCCACCGAAGGTGATAGCGAATGAGCCGTATTGATACCAATAAAGGGCTTATTGCCTGGTTCGCGCGTAACAGCGTAGCTGCAAACCTTCTGATGTGGTTGCTTGTAGTTGGCGGATTATTTGGTGCCTTCAGTATTCAGAAGCAAGTATTTCCCAATTTCGAGATAGACGTTATTAATGTTCGCGTACCGTATTTGGGGGCCGCACCTCAGGAAGTAGAAGAGGGCGTACTGCTTAAAATTGAAGAGTCAATTAAAGACTTAGAGGGTATTAAGCAGCTTAATTCCACAGCCGTTGAAGGTATGGGTACGGTAAGTATTCAGGTGGAAGAAGACTATGATGTTCAATCTTTACTTGATGAAGTAAAAGTACAAGTTGACGCTATTCCGAGCTTCCCCGCAGACACTGAAAAGCCCGTTATTTACCGTCAAAAAATACAACAAGACGTAATTTGGCTCTCGGTTTACGGTGACGCGTCTGAACGGGAGCTAAAAGAGTTTGCCAAAGATTTGCGCGACGACATTGCTAACCTACCTGGTATTTCAAGTGTTCAAGTTGTTGGGGCAAGGGATTATGAGATTTCCGTTGAGCTTTCGGAAGTTGATTTGCAAAAATACAACCTTACATTCGCCGATGTCGTAGCTCGTTTAAGTCAAACCAGCGTCGACTTACCCGGCGGCTCAATTCGCACTGAAAATGGCGATATTCTGCTTAGAACGAAAGGGCAAGCCTATACGGGCTGGGATTTCTCGCAGATTGTTTTAGTAACAAACAGTAACGGCACGCGTGTGACATTAGGTGATGTGGCGTATATCAACGATGGTTTTATTGAAAATAACCAATATGCGCTATTCGACGATAAACCCGCTGTTAGTTTGCGAGTGCGTGCGGTAGGTGATCAAAACGCATTAGAAATCTCTGAGCAAGTTAATACCTATATTGAGAGTCAGAAATCGGAATTTCCGGCGCATATAACAGCTGATACGTGGGGCGACAGTTCGTTCTACTTAGCTGACCGACTTAACATGATGCTGGAAAACATGTTCTTCGGCGCGCTTCTGGTTTTCTTGGTACTTTCTTTGTTTTTAAAAATTAAGCTCGCGTTTTGGGTCATTGTGGGCTTGCCGGTTTGTTTTCTTGGCACCTTGTTAGTTATGCCGCTAGATATGGTTGGTGTGTCTATCAACATGCTTAGCCTGTTCGCGTTTATTCTTGTGCTGGGTATTGTGGTTGACGACGCCATTATCATGGGGGAATCTGCGTATTCTGAAATAGACAAAAAAGGCCATAGCGCTGAAAACGTGATAGCGGGCGTCAAAAAGGTCGCTATGCCAGCGACATTTGGCGTGTTGACAACCATTGCAGCATTCTCGCCCATGCTGATGGTATCTGGGCCGTTTGGAATTATTTGGAAAACCATCGGTATGGTGGTTATCGTGTGCCTTATTTTCTCGCTCATTGAGTCCAAACTAATATTGCCGGCTCACTTGGTGCACATGAAGCTTAAGCCATACGATCCTGAAAAGGCGAACAGATTTCAAAAGTTCCGAGATTTCTTCAGCGAAGGTATTAAGACGTTTATAAACAATAAATACGCGCCATTTTTGGCTACAGCTGTGCGAAATCGCTACACCACGGTTGCTGTGTTTATGGCTATGCTGATCCTCACAGTAGGCCTGTTCGGTGGTGGTATTGTACGTTTCGTGTTTTTCCCGAATATTCCTAGCGATTTTATGATTGCAAGTTTCGAGCTTGAGCCAGGCTCATCGCTTGAACAGCGTGATAATGTACTGACTACGCTTCGCGAGGCCATGCACCGCATGGACGACAAAGTAGCTGAAGAGTCGGGTGAAAACGTTATAAAGCACGCCATTGCCTTTGATAACGGCAACCTTGGGGGAGAGATTTTCGCAGAGCTTACCAAAGGTGAAACGCGTACGCTGACAGACTTTGAAATTCAAGACATGTGGCGTCAAGAGTTACCAGAAATCCCAGGTGTTAAGTCGTTTAATATTAGCTCTCCGGGGGGCCCTGGTGGTGGTTCAGACCTGAGCTTTGAATTTAGCTCAAGCGATATTAAGGCCCTTCGTTCGATAAGTGATGAACTTAAAGAAGCGTTGGATAAATACGAAGGTGTTACCGACATTAACGACACCTTCTCAGGCGGAAGCGAAGAAATTCAACTCGCGCTGAAACCTCAGGCTGATGCGCTAGGTATTTCTTTGCGTGATTTAGGTCAGCAGGTTCGCTTTGGTTTCTATGGTGCGGAAGTACAGCGTATCCAGCGTGACGATGAAGAAATCAAAGTGATGGTGCGTTATCCGAAAACGGAACGTAGCTCTATAGAGCATCTTGAAAACATGCGTATCCGCGCGCCAAATGGGCAAGAAATTCCATTTGAGCAGGTGGCTACATTTACAGTTGGTCAGGGCTTTGATTCAATTATTCGTGTCGATGGTAAACGCTCGGTAACCGTAACTGGTGCAGTGGATAAAGCGTTGCTTGACCCGTCAGAAGTAACCAATGATGTGATTGAAAATCTGATGCCGGATCTATTAGCGCGGTATCCCAAGGTGGACTTCCAGCTTCAAGGTAACTCGAAAGAGCAGGCTGACGCTATGATCAGCCTAATGCAGGGGCTTTTATTTGCACTCTTTGCCATTTATACCTTGCTTGCTATTCCACTTAAATCGTACAGCCAGCCGTTTATTATTATGTCGGTTATACCTTTTGGTATCGTAGGCGCCATTGTGGGGCATTTGGTATTAGGTATGGCGGTAAGCGTACTTTCTATCTGCGGCATAATTGCGTTGTCTGGGGTTGTAGTTAACGACAGCTTGATCATGGTGGATTTTGTTAACCGTGCGCGCAAAGAAGGCATGTCGCTAATGGATGCTGCTATTAGCGCAGGTACTCAGCGTTTCAGAGCAATTATCCTCACCTCACTAACAACGTTTATGGGGCTTATGCCAATTGTTTTTGAGCGCAGTTTACAGGCTCAAGTTGTGATCCCAATGGCTATTTCATTGGCCTTCGGTATTTTGTTCGCCACGGTGATCACCTTGCTGCTTGTCCCAGCGCTGTACCTTATTTTAAATGACCTTAAAAGCGTGTTTAAAGGTCGAAAACATACGCAAGTTACGACAGAAAGCTAAATAGAAAATGCCGGTTGAAACCGGCATTTTTCGTTTAAGGAATAAAAATGAAGAAAAATCTAATATACGCTGCCATAGTAGCGGCATCAGCAGGTTTAACCTTGGCGTGTACAAGCTCGTATACCGAATCAACTAGTTCAGTGCAAGGTGAATCACAAAGTGGCGGCATGCCAAAAGTGTCCGACTATCCAGAAACCAAAACTGTGACTCAGCAAGACAACTATCATGGCACTGTAGTGAGCGACCCATACCGCTGGCTAGAAGAAGAAAAGAGCGATGAGGTAAGTGCTTGGGTTGAGTCTCAAAACACCCTTGCTCGTCCTTACCTGGCTGAATTGCCCTCTAGAGAAAGATACAAAGAACGTCTAACAGCGCTGTGGGACTACGAAAAATACTCAACGCCATATATGGTAAACGGCAAGCTGTTTTATTCTTATAACGACGGCTTGCAAAACCAATATGTGCTTTATATGGCTGACGGCGTTAACGGTGAGCCTGAAGTACTGATTGACCCAAATACATTGAGTGAAGATGGCACAGTGTCTATGGCGTCAACTGAACTAAGCCCCAAAGCCTCGTTCTTGGCCTACATGCTTTCTGACGGTGGTACTGACTGGAAAACTATTCACGTTCGTGACACCAGTAAGAAGTCGGATTTAACTGACACTATTAAAGGCATTAAGTTTTCAAATATCGCGTGGTTGCCAGATGAAAGCGGCTTTTTCTATTCACGTTACCCCCAAAATGAAGCTGGTAAGTATGATGATAGCCAAACCGTATCTATCTATTTTCACGCAATAGGTACAGCGCAAAGTGAAGACAAAAAGGTTTTCGCGTTTGATAATAAACCTACATGGAACCCTTATCCTTCGGTTGTTCAAGATGGCAAAACACTGCTCATTTCTGTGTTCGAGGGATATCAGGCGAATGGTGTTTATGCTAAATCGCTGGAAAATGATGACAGTGAGCTCGTTTCGGTTTTCGACAAATGGGATGGCCGTTACGACCTAATTGGCGAGCATGACGACGAGTTATTTTTCACATCTACAGCAAATGCCCCTACAGGTAAGGTTATTAAGGTTGATTTCGATGGTGGCGTTAAAGCAACGGAAACCGTAATTGAAAGTACATCTGATACCTTGTCGAGCGTTTCACTATTGGGTGAAAAACTTTTTGCTCAGTATCTAAAAGATGTAAAAGGGCAGGTAAGTGTATTTGATTTAAACGGCAAGAAAATAGATGAAATTGCGTTTAATGATATTGGAAGTGTTAGCGGGTTTTACGGAAGCAAAAATGCCGATACAACGTTCTATAAACTTACGGGGTTCACTAACCCTGGCCAAGTATTTGCGTATGACGTAAAAAGCGGCGAGTCATCATTATTTAAATCCATCGATACCGGTGTTAATTATGATGACTACGAAACAAAGCAAATTTTTTACACCAGTAAAGATGGAACAAAAGTTCCCATGTTTATTGTGCATAAAAAAGGCTTGAAGCTAGATGGAAATAATAAAACATTACTGTACGGGTATGGTGGTTTTAATATTTCACTGCTGCCCCGCTATTCAGTATCGCGCATGGTATGGGTAGAGCAGGGCAATGTACTGGCCATAGCTAACTTACGTGGTGGTGGTGAGTATGGGCAACAGTGGCACAAGGCTGGGACTAAGTTAGATAAGCAAAACGTATTTGATGACTTTATCGCAGCGGGCGAGTATTTGGTTGAAAGTGGCTACACCACGCCGGATAAAATGGGTATTCAAGGTGGCTCGAATGGCGGTTTGCTTGTTGGTGCGACCTTGACTCAGCGCCCAGATCTTTTCTCAGCAGCCTTACCTGCAGTTGGCGTGTTAGATATGCTTCGCTATCACACACCTAGTGCAAATGCGCGAGCATGGTCCTCTGATTATGGGTTAAGTGAAAACAAAGACGAATTTGAAGCGCTTTATGCTTATTCGCCACTTCACAACACTAAGCCGGGCACGTGCTACCCAGCTACATTAGTTACTACAGGTGATCACGATGACCGTGTTGTGCCGTGGCACAGCTATAAATTTGCAGCCCAACTACAGGCTGACCAAAGCTGTGATAACCCAATCCTGCTTCGCGTGGAAACCCGAGCGGGACACGGTGCAGGCACACCTACATGGATGCAAATAGAGGGGTATGCTGACCAGTGGGCATTCCTAGAATCAGCCCTCAATTAAGCTTTTTGACAACGACTAAACAGGAGCCGCTTGAATAAGCGGCTTTTTTGTTTGCATTTTAAACAAATAACCATATACTGTATAAATATCAGTATGGTTTATTTTGAGTCACATCTTGGTTCGCTGATTAGCGCAACATTTAGGAGATAGTTATGCAAACAGGTATTAAAGCGGTCGACCAGCTTATTTTAAAACATGGCATAATGGCTGATTTAGGTTCAGATACGTTTCAGCGCCGTAGTCGCTTAACTGGTGGCGATGAGCGTGCAAATGCACTGCCTTTCTGTATGTATCAAAAGGTGGTAAATGCCCCTTTGTCTCATCAATTTACCGTGCATCACTTTTATATGCCGGGTAATAAGGGGAAATTAGCGAGCTTTTTGTTTAATGAAAAAGGGCAGTTAATTGAGCAGGTCTACTACCAGAAAGTTGCCCGTTGGGTGGAAGTGTGCAGAAAATTACAGCAGCTAGTACAAATGCCTACGTCTGATATTCATATGGCGGCGTAACAGATAAAAAAAGCGGTAGCTGAAATACAGCTACCGCTTTGTGTTATGTAATACGTTTTATTAGTAACTCAATAAAAATTTAGTAAAAGCTCTTTCTAAATTCGATACCGAATACGCGAGGTTGGTTATCGATCGCAGTCAAGTTGTTAAAATCGATTGCTCCTCGAAGGTTTTCCTCATCAGTGATGTTTCGACCAAACAAAGCCACAGTGTATTCGTGATCAAAGTTTTCATAACCTAAACGAAGGCCACCTTCAAACTGACCGTCTGTTTGGAACTCAACAGCGTCGTATAGGAAGATGTTTGTTTCACCTTGCCAAGCCCAATCAGTAAATGCGAAGAACTCACCTGAATCGCCCATTGGGATTGAATACCTTGCTGTAAATACAAAAGTTTGCTCTGGCGCTTGAGGGAATGGGTTTCCATCGACAGCAGCAAAACCATCAACAAGCTCATCAGTCACAGTGCATTGACCAGAACCACAAGGCGCTACTAACAAGTTAGGATCATCTATTTCAGTATCGTTGAAGCTATAGCCAGCAGTTAACAAAATGTTATCTGTTGCAAGCCACTTAACGTCAAACTCAAAACCTTTGCCAGTGCCTCTATCAGCATTGATAAGCTGAGTTAGATTGTCAGCACCACCAATTGCAGTAAATTGCATGTCATCGATGCTGTAATAGTAAACTGCACCGTTGAAGCGTAGGGTGTCGTCAAGTAAATCGGCTTTAAAGCCAATTTCAAAAGAGTCCATAACCTCTGATTCAGCTACAGATGGTGCTGAGCCAAATGCTGCATCTCGGCCTTGAATTGAAGGGCCACGGAAACCGTGCGCGTAGCGAGCATAAACGCTTACTTCACTGTTCAGTTTGTGGTTAAGGCTTAAATCACCGCTAATGCGTTGGTCGTCAACCGTGATTGGGTCAAACGGTACAGACGCAGTGCCGTTAGTGTCAAAAAGCTTCTTCTCGTCGTCAGTATAACGGATACCAGCTACAAGCGTAGTCTCGTCGTTAAACTTGTATTCAGCTTGGCCGAATACCGCCCACAGTGAACTCTCGTGAGTAACTGTAGCGATGGTGAAACCTGGGTTTGTAGTTACGTCGAACTCAGATTCAAACAAGAAAATACCTGTTTGCCAAGTAAAGTCGCCTTTATCACTGCTTGCGAGTCGAATCTCTTGCGTAACCTGCTGAAGGTCATCAAGGAAGTCAGTGGTATCAGAGCCGAATGGAATAAAACCAGGGAACGATGTTACTGGCGTATCACCAACACCATCAAAGTCTGTATCTGCAAGGTAGTTAACAGAGGTGATACCGTCAGGCACGGCGGTTCCTTGAGGAACAATAGCACCACCATCGATGTCACCACGACTGCTTCCGTCAGCTTGCTCGTAAGACGTAATTGACGTTAGCGTCATTCCACCGCTTAAGAAGAAATCTAGTGTTAATGAAAGGCCTTCGTTCGTATATTTTTGACGATTTCCAGCACCACCATCGTAATACACTTTATCGCGGTTGTAGTTTTGATTGAACTCGTTAGAGCCAGTAGTAAGTGCGTTGCCTCTAAAAATAGTAGACGTACCGTCAAGATCTCGGCCGTGAACAGAAAGTAGGGCAGTCATGTCGAAGCTAGTTGGCTCCCACAAAAGCTGGCCTCTCCAAGCTAGTTCTTCGTACTCTCCTAGTGCGTCAGATTCGCCAGTGAAACCATTATCAATCCAGTTATCTCTGTTTTGAGAAAGTACAGAGAAACGACCTGATAATTCATCAGTAAGCCCGCCGCTAATTGCAGCTTCAGCGTTAAACGTACCTAAGTTACCTACGCTTACTTCAGTGAATGCTTCGAAGTCTTGAGTTGGCTTGTTCGAATCGAATTTCACAATACCCGCTGTGGTGTTACGACCGAAAAGCGTGCCTTGTGGGCCACGAAGTACTTCAACTTGTGATACGTCGAAAAGAGGGAAGCTTTTTAGGATTACGTTTTCTTTTACAACGCCATCCATCATGATTGCAACAGGCTGAGATGCTGCTAAGTCGAAGTCGGTGTTTCCAAGACCGCGAATGTAGAAACGCGGAGCAACACGACCATTAGATGATTCTGCATACAAACCAGGTACACGTGTAGCAAGCTCAAGAATGTCACCACCGCCTGAGAAAAGGCTTTCAAACTGCTCGCCGCTAAGCGTAGAGATTGAGATTGGAACTTCCTGAATTGACTGAGTACGCTTTTGCGCAGTAACGGTAATCTGTTCAAGTGAGGCTTCTTTTTTTTCTGTCGTCGCGGCCTCTTGTGCAAGAACTGAAGAGCTGAACGCAGCACTAACGGCTAACGCTAGTGTGGCGATTTTGTGTGTTCTCATGTTTCCACCAAGATGATTTTAAATTTATACTTTTGTAGTGTTTTTAGCACAAAAAATAACAATCTATGCTTGGCGCTGCATTTTACACAAACTTTTACATAAAAACTTCAAATTTGTGCAAACCAAGGCGTTTTTCATCGAAAATGCACAATATTAGTTAGATTGAATATAACTAAAAAGCCTGTGTGCACAGGCATGGAACATCAAACTTGATAGAGAGATATTTTTTGGTGCAAGTAGTCTACTAACCATCTAAATCAAATTAGCCTCGCTTGAATTTCGCTCTGTATTGAGAAGGTGATAAACCAGTCGTTTTTTTAAATAGTCGAGTAAAAGAGCTAAGGTCTTCATAGCCTACAGCGCTAATCACGCTCTCTAACGGCATACTGGAGGTTTCTAAGAGCTTTCTCGCGTGCTCAATGCGCAGCGACTGTAAATACTGACCTGGTGTAATATCACACGCGTTTTTAAATCGGCGTATAAGTGTGCGTTCGGTCATATTATGCCGTAGTGCTAATTCGTTAAGCGTGCATTTATTTTGTACGTTCTTTTCCAGAAAAGACTGTACCGCTTTAATGTCCTTGTCTGAGTGAAATCGTCGCTGACGACTGCTGGCATAAATAGTTTGGCTTGTTCTGGACACATCCAAAACGTGGGATTTTGCCGTATCGCTCGCAATCTGATGACCACAGTAGCGTTCTATCAACAAGATAGATAAATCAATCCACGCCATGCCGCCGCCTGCACAAAACACCGTATCGTCTTCAGTAACCATTTTCTCGGGTTGTAAGTTTACGGTAGGGTACATGGCCTTAAATTTATCTGCATATCCCCAATGTGTAGTGGCAATTTTATTATCCAATAATTCAGATTGGGCCAAAAGGAAAGTACCGGTGCAATTGGCGGCAATGTCGGCCCCCATTTTCTGCAGACGCCTTATGTGTACCAGCAGAGGCGCTGTGCTTTCTAGCACTTCATCAATATCGCCACCAATGGTGGGAATTAATAAGACATCAGTGTGTGAGACTTCTTCGATGGCGATATTGGGCTGTAGAACAACTTGATTCGAGCAAAGAATAGGCTGCCCATGGTGACTGGCCAACTGTACTTTAAACTGAGGGTTGGTTGGTAAGTTGTGTATTCGCTGCCAACTAATACCTGCGAAAGCAAATACATCGAGGGCTCCTGTAATGGCAGATGCCAAGGCTTGGTTAAAGCCGAGTACGGTAACGGTGAATTTCGTGTCATTCATAAAAATAATTCGAGTTATAAAATAAGATAAAACTCAGTGATTGTTGGCGTGATTGACCATTATTGTGTCATTAATGACAATAATGGCACGATAACGAATATGACACAATGTGTTAACAAGTTTTCGTAGAGGACAGGACACCATGGCCGATCAACTTATTCCCCGCCGTGAAATGCAATTTCAGCTGTACGAAGTATTAAACACCGCAGCCTTATGTGAAAAAGCTCGCTTCGAAGAGCACAATGTAGAAACCTTCAACGCTGTTATTGATATGGCCGAGAAGATGGCAGAAGAGTTATTTCTTCCTCATAATGCCGTTGCTGATAAAAACGAGCCTACATTCGATGGCACTAAAGTCTCTATGATTGACGACGTAAAAGTGGCCTTCGATACTTATAGAGAATCGGGCTTTATCGCGGGTCACTTCGATTTTGAAGATGGCGGCATGCAGCTTCCTGTTACCGTGATGAATGCCTGCGCGGGCTATTTTTTAGCGGCAAACCCATCGTCAACCGCTTACCCTTTTTTAACTGCGGCTGCCGCCAATGTCATTAAACACTTTGCCTCCGAAGATATCAAAAGTGCGTTTCTATCAAAAATGCTAGCGGGTGACTTTACTGGCACCATGGCGCTTACCGAGCCCCATGCCGGTTCGTCACTTGCTGATATTCGTACATCAGCAAGGCCGCAAGATGATGGTACGTACCGAATCAAAGGCAGCAAGATTTATATATCAGGTGGTGAGCATGAGCTTTCTGACAACATCGTACATTTGGTGTTGGCGAAAATTCCAGGTGGTCCAGCTGGTGTAAAAGGCATTTCCTTATTTGCTGTACCTAAATACCGTCTCGACGCTGAAGGCAATCCAGATGTGCGCAACGATGTAACCCTTGCTGGTCTTATCCATAAAATGGGCTACCGAGGTACAACTTCAACCGCACTAACTTTTGGCGAAAATGGTGACTGCCACGGCTACCTGATTGGCGAGCCGCACCAGGGTTTGCGCTACATGTTCATGATGATGAACGAAGCACGCATTGGCGTGGGCTATGGTGCTGCCATGATAGGGTATCGCGGGTACCGTTACTCACTAGAATACGCAAAAGATCGTACCCAAGGTCGCGCTGCGCCTAATCTTGCGCCAGAAGACGAGCCTACACCTATTATCAATCACGGTGACGTGCGACGTATGTTGCTAGCGCAAAAGGCCTACTGTGAAGGCGGTATGTCCCTCTGCTTGTACGGCAGCATGCTCATCGATGAGATGGAAACGGAAACTGACAGCGAAAAACGTACCGAACTTTCTCAGCTTTTAGATCTTTTAACACCCGTGTTCAAAGCATGGCCTTCAGAGTTTGGCCCTAAAGCCAACGATTTGGCAATTCAAATTCTAGGTGGTGCGGGCTATACCCGTGAATATCCTGTTGAGCAGTGCTGGCGAGATAACCGCTTAAACCCAATTCACGAGGGCACGAATGGTATTCAGGCGTTAGATCTGCTTGGAAGAAAGTTATGGCAGCACGACGGCAAAGGTCTTCAGGTGCTGCTTTCTCGTGTAACAAGCGATATGAAGCGCGCAGAAACGCCAAGAGCACAGGCGCTAGCTGCAAAATTAAAACCATACTTAGACCAGCTTGGCGGTTTAATACAACAAGCTGCGGCCGACCTGCGCTCTGATAAACAGCCTGTTTTACTAACTAACGCGAGCTGCTTTTTAAATATCTTTTCAAGTTGTGTGGTGAGCTGGATTTGGCTACGCCAGGCAAATGTTGCCGAACAAACACTCGCTAACGGTGCTGGCGAGCAAGACGTTGACTTTTACGAAGGTAAGTTAGCAGCAGCTGAATACTTCTTGAATTGGGAGTTACCGCTAGTCAGTCGCGATATTGAGGTGCTTTCTTCACGCGAGGCGACGTGTAACAACGTAAAAGCGAGTTATTTTTAATCGTTCAAATCAAGAAGCATGCGCAGTGACCAAAATTAACGGCGTTGCGCTTGTTCACTAAATTGGAGTACAGCTAATGAATGTAGCTGCAAATGTTGAAGGTAAACATATTCTTATTACTGGTGGAGGCTCGGGGATCGGCGCTGCATCGGCTCGCGTATTGAGTGCACGTGGTGCGACAGTCGGTATTGCCGACTTAAACGAAGGTAATGCCAAAACATTGGCTGAAGAAATTGTTGCTGCAGGTGGCAAAGCCTATGCGGTGTCAGTGGATGTTACCGAACCGGCTCAGGTCAAAGCGATGTTCGACACGGCGCTTTCTCATAACGACAAGATTGACGTAATTATTAATAACGCGGGTATCGACCATTTTCCAGCTCCGCTAACTGAAGTCGATGACGCCATGTTTATGAAGAATATTCAGGTCAACTTAGCTGGCGTGTGGTATTGCATGAAAAACGCCCTTAAGCATATGACGACGACAGGCGGTGGTCACATCATCAATATTGCCTCTGTAGCTGGATTGCGGTCTGCGCCTATGATTAGTGCTTACAGCGCTTCAAAACATGGGGTAGTGGGGCTTACTAAATCGGCGGCAGTGGAATACGCAAGGGCGAACATACGCATAAACGCTGTTTGTCCAAGCTTTGTAGATACCCCTATGGTGCAAGGCGTTTTATCAAAATTGGATGAAAGAGGCCAAAAAGGGCTTATTGGCGCCAATCCAATGAAGCGTTTGGGTAAACCAGAAGAGATTGCTAACGCCATTGCTTGGTTGTGTAGTGATGAGTCGTCATTCATGACGGGTCAGTCAGTAGTACTCGACGGTGGTATGTTGGCCTAGAGCAGGCACCGCAACAAGCGTTAATAAGAGAAATTAAGCACAAAGCACTTTATCAGCAAGAATTAAGGATATGACAATGAAGAACCTTTTTGATTTAACAGGAAAAGTGGCACTGGTTACAGGTGCAAGTCGCGGTATCGGTGAATCCATTGCCCGTTTGCTTGCCCAGTATGGCGCGCATGTGATTGTATCAAGCCGCAAAATTGACGGCTGTGAAGCCGTTGCTTCTTCAATTCGTGACGCAGGTGGTAAGGCGACAGCGCTAGCGTGTCATGTAGGTGAAATGGAGCAAATTACAGAAGCATTTAACGTCATTAAACGCGATTTTGGAAAACTGGATATTCTAGTAAACAACGCGGCAGCCAATCCTTACTTTGGGCATATTTTAGATACTGACCTTGGCGCCTACAATAAAACTGTAGACGTCAATATTCGTGGCTACTTCTTCATGTCGATTGAAGCTGGCAAAATGATGAAAGAGCAGGGTGGTGGCGTCATTCTCAACACGGCATCGGTAAACGGTGTAACACCGGGCGACATGCAGGGGATTTATTCTATAACGAAAGCTGCGGTTATCAGCATGACTAAGTCATTTGCAAAAGAGTGCGGTAGCTTGAACATTCGCGTAAACGCATTATTGCCAGGCTTAACCGATACTAAATTTGCGTCAGCGTTAACAACTAACGAGCAAATCTTGAAGCACGCACTTAAAGTTATTCCACTAGGTCGTGTCGCTGACCCAGATGAAATGGCGGGCACGGTATTGTATTTAGTATCAGACGCTTCAACCTACACGACCGGCACGACAGTGGTAGTAGATGGTGGTATGCTAGCGTAATTAGATACAGTTACGAGATACGACCATGCATATATGGGTTGACGCCGACGCGTGCCCTGCAGTGATCAAAGACATTCTTTTTAAGGCAGCCAGACGTACCAAGCTGCCTTTGTCTTTGGTGGCTAACCATTCCATGTCTGTTCCACCAGACAAGCACATAACCCTAACGCAAGTACCGTCAGGCTTCGATGCTGCTGACGATTACATAGTAGAGAAGTGTGAAGCGGGTGACTTGGTGATTACTAATGACATTCCATTGGCCGCTGATGTACTGGCAAAAAATGCGCTAGCATTAAATAATCGTGGTGAAGAATACGATAAGTCGTCTATTAAGCAGATACTGGGCATGCGGGATTTCATGGAAACTATGCGCTCAAGCGGCGAACACACAGGCGGACCAAAAGCCTTCTCCCAACGTGACAAACAAAACTTCGCCAACGCACTAGACCGACTCCTCACCCAAGGCCTTCGCAACCTCAAATAAAATAATGGGGTCAGAGTACTTTAAATACTGAAAAAAGTACTCTGACCCCCATTGGGTTTTAGCAATCTCCACCACCGCCATCACTGCTACAAGATGAGCTTGAGTTACTGCTTGGCGTGTATATCGCTGAGGCGCCATCGCTTTGAGAGCCCGACGTACCGCCGCGAGTCTTGGAAATAAATGTAATTAGGAACACCAACGCACATAGCGAAATAATAGCGATAGATGCTTTCCATTCACCGGTTATAGCTCCGCTATAACACGAGTACGCAGCCACGGCTAAACTAACAAGCCTTATTAGTAACCTCATAACGATCTCCTTTTTACCGGAAGGCATTAGGGGGAAATGTACTCTGACCCCCCAATTAATGTACTCTGACCCTGAGGTATCCCCACAAATAATATTGCGATATCAATAAGATAAAAAAGATAGGAACATTCATGACGTTTGGTGATCAGATCA
>NZ_JACSOE010000022.1:0-64710 GCF_014349115.1 Alteromonas sp. BZK5
ATCTTCCATAAGCGTATTTACCTTCGCAATAGCTTTTTGGTTCGGCAGCACCATAGTACCTAGATTTTCAAGTAACATTCTCAGTAACACCAGCAGACGCAGCCATAATTCCAGCAACTGTAACAGACAAAACTGACGGAAATCTCTCTCACCTAGACGGGCTGAATATCAGCCGAGCCTGGATGATTGAAGGCATCATGAGCGCTTTACCAGACGATGACGCTCGCTTACCGGTACTGGAGAAAACGCTAAAAGCACACCGTGAAGCAGAATTAAACGCTGTTTTTGGTGAGCTGCACTACATGGGAAGTCACTGGCTTAGCAGTTTTGCTAACTACCTTGAGACACAGCGTGGCGTAAAATAAAAAAAATTATCTAGGATAATATGGCAAGAAAGCCGCTCTGGATTAAGCGGCTTTCTTCAGCACGGGGGCACCTAGTTAACGTAGAGGGTTCTAAACAGAATACGTTAAATAATGTCGTCTACACTCGATGTTCTTACACTTGTAAGCTTTTGAAGAATTGCGAGTAAAAGTAAGTTTTGAAACTCAGGCGCTATTAAAAGCGACCCCCCTTCTGTTGAGATGATACTCTCAAAAAGAGAGATAATATTGATTGCCACAAGAAACCAAAATGCTACGTGGCTATATTTTTTTTTGTCCATGATTATTTGCCTTGTCCATGCTTAAATAAATGAAAAGGAGCAGACCTTAAGCCTGCTCGATTAATACTAAGGAATTTCTGGCTCGTTTACTCCATCGTAGAACCCGCTGCCAAGTCCTCGGCCGAAATCATAGGCCAAATCTACCAAAGCCATATAGGTCAATACACGCCCCAAATAACCGCCACTACATTGCATTATTTCATCTTGGTTCAACTCTTCCATAGCAAAACTCCTTAAGGTAGTACGAATTCAGCGACATCGTCTAACCAGCGGTTTGACGTCATTACATGGCTGTAGAAATAACCACTTGCATAGCCTGCACCGTAACCGATACCGTACATAATATCGCCGACCAACCCTGCTCCTGCGACTTCATCGAGTTCGTTAATGTTGATTTCTTCCATAATAAAGCTCCTTCCAAGTAAAGTGATGTGCAAATGCACTTAGCTAGGCTATGACATCAAGGCACTATTGACGACTGACCATGGGGTGGGTTTTATGTCGTATTGTGGACTAAACTTATTTTTCTAAGGTAGGCAATGAAGAGGCTTGATGGTGCTATCTGTTTGTCGTGTTAGATAGCGCACTATCGAATCGAGGCAATTTCAAAAACACATTTATTTAGCATGGATACAAAAACTGCGGCATGCATAGCTAGAGTGCCGACGGCTTTCTCTAGCTACCCTGCTCCTATGTCTTAAGCAAGTTTACCTGCCAGCTCAGCCGTTTCTTTACCCAAATTTTTAAGCTGCTTAATCGTCTTTTCATCCGTAATGGCGCCATCTTCCATAAGCGTATTTACCTTCGCAATAGCTTTTTGGTTCGGCAGCACCATAGTACCTAGATTTTCAAGTAACATTCTCAGTACCACCAGCACGCGCATACCGCCTAGCCCACCAGCAGACGCAGCCATAATTCCAGCCACCTTACCGCGATATGCTTGTAATGGCTTTTCACCTTCCCCCATGCGCGATGCCCAGTCGATGGCATTCTTTAGCAGTGCGGGATAGCTTGAGTTGTATTCTGGTGAAGCAATAAGAAAACCATCATGGTTCATTAGCAATTCTTTGAACGCCTGTGCTTTTTCAGGCATACCAAACTCGGCTTCCTCATCTTCATTAAATAACGGCATTTGAAAGTCAGCTAGGTCTATAACGGTAACCTCTGCGCCAGCCTCACGTGCGCCCTCTGCGGCAACTTTCATAATAGCTTGGTTGAATGAACCTTTACGGGTACTACCTGCAAATGCAAGGATCTTAGTCATTTGAGTTTCCTGTCGTTAATTTAAGTAGTGTTCTAGTTGTCTGATTTATAGGAAGCTATCGCCCTATCGGTTCTAATCGAAATGTCATACCACTATACCTACGGTTACACGCCGCGATTACGAGCATTTAAAATCTCGCTGAATACGCAATTATCTATGCCCACTGGTATAAGGATCTCGATTAGCGCAAACGAGTGTTGTAGGGTTGACGCTTATGTTTCGCATAAAAAAGGCTGACAATCAATGTCAGCCTCTTTGTTATCAATATGTATGTTGTACCGCGAACACTACATTTTTTCTAGTGTTTCGATGCCAAGTAGGGTTAATCCCTGCTCTAGCGTCTTGGCAACCAGAGCTGACAAAGCTAGGCGGCTATCGCGTACCGCTGGCTCAATACCGTCTTTTAACATCGGGCACGCTTCGTAGAATGACATAAATGCTGAAGCCACGTCATAGAGGTAAGTACACAATACATGAGGCGTGGCTTCACGAGATACTGTACCAATCACCTCTTCAAACTGCATAAGTAATACGGCTAGCGTGTGCTCTTGTTTCTCAGCAATATTGATATCTACCGGCATAGTTGCCATATCAACACCCGCTTTTCTGAACAAGCTTTTCACACGGGTATAGGCATACTGAAGGTAAGGCGCGGTGTTACCTTCAAAGCTTAGCATGGAGTCCCAGTTGAACATGTAATCAGTTGTGCGGTTTTTAGATAGGTCAGCGTATTTCACAGCGCCAATACCCACCTTGCGGGCAACTTCTTTAAGCTCGTCTTCGCTTAAATCGTTGTCGCGCTCGGCGATAAGTTTGCCCGCACGCTCAACGGCTTCATCAAGCAATTCGACCAGTTTAACTGTACCGCCAGTACGCGTTTTAAATGGCTTACCGTCACTGCCTAGCATCATTCCAAATGGGCAATGCTCGTAAGTTTGCTCTTCTTTCATAAAGCCCGCTTTACGGCCCACAATTTCAGTTTGCTTGAAGTGCAGTGCCTGACGCGCGTCAGTAAGAATCAGCGTACGGTCAGCGTTTAACTTGCCGCTGCGATAGCGCATTGCCGCAAGGTCTGTCGTTGCGTATAAATAGCCGCCACCCGACTTTTGAACGATGTAAACCGCAGGGTTACCTTCTTTATCAGCAAGCTCAGGTATAAACACCACCTGCGCACCTTGGTCTTCTACTGCAAGGCCTTTCGCTTTAAGGTCACTGATTACGTTGGCTAAATCGTCGTTGTAAGCCGACTCACCCATAATATCTTTACGGGTCAGGCTTACGTTTAGCTTGTCGTACACTTCTTCTGAGTGAGCAATAGACACGTCAATGAACTTTTCCCATAGCGCCAGACACTGAGCGTCACCGCCCTGCAGCTTAACTACGTATTCACGGGCGCGGTCGGCAAAACCTTCTTCTTCGTCAAAGCGTACTTTGGCTTCGCGGTAAAAGTCTTCAAGATCAGAGAGTGCAGTTTCAGCCACTTCATCTTGTAGCTTGTCTGAAAGGTGCGCAAGCAACATGCCGAACTGTGTGCCCCAGTCGCCCATGTGATTTTGACGAATAACGTTGTGGCCCAAGAACTCAAGCACTTTAACCACAGCATCGCCGATGATAGTAGTACGCAGGTGGCCCACGTGCATTTCTTTGGCCAGGTTAGGCGATGAGTAATCAACAACAATGTTTTGTTCTTTTGACTTAGCAATACCTAAACGTGGGTCGGTTAGCGACAACTCACACTGATTAGACAGCCATTCGTCATTTAAATGAACGTTGATAAAACCAGGGCCCGCCACTTCTAGCTTGCTGGCAATATCGTCGAGCTTTACAGTCTCAACAATTTTCTCTGCAATATCGCGCGGCTTTTGCTTAAGCTGCTTGGCTAGCGCCATCGCGCCGTTAAACTGATATTCACCAAATTCAGGTCGAGCGCTGCGCGAAACTGGCACTGGCGCATTTTCTACGCCCATTTCTTGTAGAGCTTCAGTGAAACGGTTAACTAATAGTGCATGTATATTCATAATATATTGTGTCTTTGTTTAATCTTTATTAGCTTAATTTTCGCGCGTGTTCTTGAACTGAATATCAGGGTAGCGCTCTTGCGCTAGCTGTAAATTCACCATAGTAGGTGCGATGTACGTCAAGTTATCGCCGCCATCTAGTGCAAGGTTTTGCTCACCTTTACGGCGGAATTCATCAAGCTTCTTCTCATTGTCAGAGTAAACCCAGCGGGCAGTGCTCACGTTAATATGCTCATAAAGCGCGTCTACGTTGTATTCGGCTTTCAAGCGAGCGACAACTACGTCAAACTGAAGCACACCTACTGCGCCCACAATCAAATCGTTGTTGGCAAGCGGTCTAAACACCTGTACCGCCCCTTCCTCAGAAAGCTGGATCAGCCCTTTCAGCAGTTGCTTTTGCTTAAGCGGATCTTTCAAGCGGATGCGTTTAAATAGCTCAGGCGCAAAGTTTGGAATACCCGTAAAGCGGTAGTTATCGCCTGACGTGAAGGTGTCCCCTATGCGAATGGTACCGTGGTTGTGCAAGCCGATGATATCGCCGGCATAGGCTTCTTCTAGCAATGAACGGTCACCAGCCAAGAAGGTTAATGCATCAGAAATACGCACATCTTTACCTAAACGGCTGTTGCGCATTTTCATGCCTTTTTCGTACTTGCCCGACACAATACGACAAAACGCGATGCGGTCACGGTGTTTCGGGTCCATGTTGGCCTGAATTTTAAATACGAAGCCACTGAACTTACCATCGGTACTTTCGATAGTCCCCTCTTCGGTTTCGCGTCCAAGTGGCGCAGGTGCCCACTCAACCAAACCGTCAAGCATATGATCAACACCGAAGTTACCTAATGCTGTACCGAAAAATACTGGCGTTAACTGGCCTTCCAAGAAAAGCTCTTGTTCAAATTCGTTAGATGCTCCGCGTACAAGCTCAAGCTCGTCACGCAAGGTTTCAGCGAGGTCACTTCCTACTGCAGTATCTAACTCAGGGTTATCTAACCCTTTGATGATGCGCACGTCTTGGATAGTGTGACCCTGGCCGCTTTGATACAAAATAGTTTCGTCGCGGTGAAGGTGATATACACCTTTAAAGCTCTTACCACAGCCAATTGGCCAAGTAATTGGTGCACACAGGATATCAAGCTCGGTTTCTACTTCATCGAGCAGTTCCATAGGATCGCGAATATCACGGTCAAGCTTGTTCATGAAAGTCACAATCGGCGTATCGCGCAAACGGGTGACTTCCATAAGTTTACGGGTTCGGTCTTCTACACCTTTCGCTGCGTCGATAACCATAAGGCATGAGTCAACCGCCGTCAGTGTTCGATAGGTATCTTCAGAAAAGTCTTCGTGTCCCGGAGTATCCAGCAGGTTTACTAAGTGATCGCTATATGGAAATTGCATGACCGAGGTGGTTACCGAGATACCACGCTCTTTTTCCATTTCCATCCAGTCAGATTTAGCATGCTGACCTGACTTTTTACCTTTTACGGTACCGGCAGTTTGCAGGGCGCGTCCGAATAACAATACTTTTTCGGTAATCGTGGTTTTACCCGCATCCGGGTGCGAGATGATAGCAAAGGTCCTTCGCTTATTGATTTCATTAAGAAAATCTTGGTTTGCCATGTATAAATTCTTTTAGTTTGTACACGGATTTGTACACACTTTTGGAAGTACTCTCTTTTCAGTTCTTCGCTTGTCAAATCCGTCGTGTTAATCGTAATTGGCCGCTATTTTCGCTGATCTTGACTTTATAAACAATCAATGGTTATCTAATCGGTTACCATTTACTCTCAGCGTGCGCCAATGCTCAGTTGTAGCTGTTTGCAATCGTTGCTTCTTCAGCTCATGAACAACTGTGGCTAAACCACAAATTCCTTCGCTACCAAAAATCGATGATAGCTTGTTTAACAACGCCTATAATTGAGCAGTTGCCGTTGATCGGTATTGCTGGATACTGTGGATTAAGAGGCTTCAAATATTTTTGCTCACCATCCAAGACTAATTGTTTAAAGGTTGCTTCTCTTGAATCGTCAAGCCGCGCTACAACCAATGAACCAGATGAGTAAGGAGCATCAGGATCTACAACTATAACAGCACCTTCTGGTATTGATTTTTTGCCGCTTGGATTTTCCATACTGTCGCCTTTCACGCGCAGTGCGAAACAACCTTCATGTGCTTTCCCAGTGACTTCACGCCACTCCTCTGCATCTTCAAAGGCAAATCCCTCCGCTATTTCAGTCCAATCCCCAGCCTGAACCCAATTAATAAGAGGAATACTCCCTTTAATGTCAGGCCCTACTTCTACATTACCGACCCCCAAGCCAATCTCGCCATCACCTGTGGCGAGCCAATGAGCATTCACGCGAAGCGCCTCCGCGATCTGCATGGTGTAACGAGACCTAGCCGATTTACCAGAGCAAATCTGGCTGATCGACTGCTGTTTGATACCAATGCGACGAGCCAACTCAGACTGAGTCACCCCAGTAAGCTGCAAGGCATGGTTTAGTCGTTCTGATAAAGTTTTCATAAGCCCGTATTCTACAAATAAAACTGTAGCCTTTCAACAATTTTAACTGTTGACTTATCTACAGTTTAAACTGTAACATTCAATCTTGTAACAGTTATTATTGTAACAGGAGACGGTATGGAAGTGTTCAACACGACACAAAAACATCTCCGCCGTGCCATTGACTTGGTCGGCGGGCAATCAGCATTAGCACGAGCCATCAACTCAAAACAGCAAAACGTCTGGTTTTGGTTGAATAAATCAGGGCGTGTTCCCGCTGAATTCGTTTTACCCATCGAACAAGCTACGCAAGGACAGGTAACCCGATCTCAGTTAAGACCGGACATCTACCCCGAATGCCCAAGCGAACTGAAAGCCAGTAACCAGTAGGATTTAGGGCAAGTAATGGTCAGCATTTTACGTAAACACAAAAGCGAGTACCTCCATGCGTGATTATGGCAAGGTCTATACCCGCTTTTGGCTAAAGCAAAATGTTTTGTCCTGGAGTGACTCAGCGAAGTTGCTAGGACTGTATTTGCTTACATGCCCACATTGTAATTTGCTTGGCTGCTTTCGATTGCCGATTGGTTACGTTGCTTCTGACTTGAACTGGGATGAGCAACAGGTTGCCAAGGCTCTAAATGAGTTAGAACAAGATCAGTTCCTGATTCGTTGCGAGGAATCTGGTTGGACTTTGATTCGAAGCTTTCTGAAGCACAACCCAATCGAAAACCCAAACCAAGGTAAAGCAGCCTTTCGGTTGCTTAAAGATGTACCTGCCGACTTCGTTGGTATGGCATCGCTTTTGAAATCTCTTGCCGCTTTTCAAGCTCGGCTTCCAGAAGAATTTTCATCATTGTTTACGCCTGATGGCAACCCGGTAAGGGACTCTCAACGGTCGGATGACTCTGAGAGAAGCAATAAACCAACAGTTAAAACTGTTGACCAGATACAGTTTGAAGACTTCTGGGATGTACAAATACGCAAAGAAAAAAAAGCGAAAGCCAAAGAAGAATGGCTTCGCATGGGCCTCAATGAAGACCATGAACTCGCCTTGGAAGTCCTAACACGCTGGAAAGAGCAACGAGACAACCGATTGCAGTATCAAGATCGGACTAAGACCCCTATGCCACATAACTGGCTTTTAAACCGGCAATGGGAAGACGAGTACGTTCGCATTGATGAAGTACAGCAATCATCGACGAGCCTAAAGGTCAGCAATCACCAATTGAATATTGAAGAAAGCAATCGCCGCATTGCTGAAAGCTGGGCCGGACCAGGTATTCGGGAGGTTCGTTCAAGTGCAGGAGGTTGATAAACGCGAGTTTGCTGATGTTTGGGGAGCAGCTTGGGCCATGTATGGCAAAAGCGTATCACCACAATTGCTATCCATCGCATTTGAAGCCCTTCGTGCTTATAGCATTGAAGAAGTGCGAATCGGTCTGACTCGGCATATTCAATCACCGGATACTGGGCAATTTTTTCCAAAGCCCGCTGACGTCATCAAGCATATCGATGGCAACTCGGGTTCAAGAGCCATGGTTGCTTGGAACAAAGTTGACAAGGCTGTTCGTCAGGTTGGCGCTTGGACATCCGTGATGTTTGACGATGCGCTTATTCACCGCGTGATTTCAGACATGGGGGGATGGGTTGAACTCTGCAAGGTTGACGACAGGGAATACCCCTTTAAGCAAAAAGAGTTTTTAACACGCTACCAGGCTTACTTACTGCGGGACGAAGTGAGTGAATACCCAAGGCTATTACAGGGTATTGCAGACCATCAGAACCAGCAAAAAGGATTTGATATGCAAGCGCCGGTTGCCGTGGGCGACTGGTCAAAAGCAGCACAAGTTTATACAAGAGGCATCGCTGACTTTAGCGCAGTGCCTTTGAAAAGAATAAGCCCGAAAGCCATTCAGGCGCTTCTCGGAAATCAATTAGAGGATAAAAATGAAAACGATTAAAGCAAAAACCATTGCCCTAGTGATAGCCATGTCCGCAAGCACTTCAGTCTATGCGTTTCCGGGCTATCAGTGGGAAAAAGCAGCACAAAGCGTTGGTATTGATCCAGTCATGCTCTTCGCCGTTGCCTTGGCTGAGTCGGCCTCACATCGTGGTCTTAACATGACCAGTCCATGGCCATACGCAATTCGCAATGGTTCAAATGCAACCTACGCCAAATCTAAGACAGAAGCTGAGCAACTGTTAAACCAGGCACTTCAAAAGAGTGAAAAATACCAGCTCGATATTGGCCTAATGCAAATCAATTTGCATTGGCATGGGCATCGGGTGAGCTCAGCGGCGGAACTGCTAGACCCCATCACCAACCTTACCGTCGGCTCAAGTATTTTGGCCGAAGCAATCAAGTCTTCACCAAACGATTTAGAGCTTGGCATAGGCCGCTATCACAGTTGGAACGAAGAGCGTGCACGCTGGTATGGGCAAAGAGTGCTTTCTATCTATCGCAATATTTTACATGAACTGGAGGTCCGTCAATGACAACCAATCAACAAGACTTCTATCAATTAAATTTGGCGTACCTGCACGCAGCACGGGAATTGGCGCGCATTGATCCGCAAGAGGCTGTCTTGCGCTTTGGACTTACACGCGATGTGGTTGATGCTCTGATTAATGCTGGTGTTGACGACCTGCAACGAGTGGCGACCTCATCATTCATGCTGTTTCAACCAAGGGGTAACCAAAGCCAACTGATTGAGATGGTGAAGAGCAAAGGCACCGGTATTCCAAGAATCGCTTATTTATTATCAACCCTAAACAACAAGGGGGATACATGATTGATAACCTGTCCAAAAGTGAGCTGTTTACCCGAGCCTCGCTACTTATTAAATATGGATTTCGAACAACCATTATCGCGCTCGATACTGGTTTGCCAATCCACATTATCAGAAGGCTTCACAAAGAAGTGACTGGCAAGTCACCTTGTCCTGGTCAATTGCCAGAATCTGATGCCATTGTTAAAAGCAGAAGAGCCTTAGTTGAAGGCTCCCTGCTGATGGCGCTTTATATCAATATTGGTGGTGACAATGTCTACAAGCAATTAAATATTGATGCTTTGATGAAGGCTTACGATGCGTACTTGGTTGCAAGAGAAGAAGCAGATCTTCCAGCTGAGATCCCCTGGAAAAAACTGACCATCAATGAAGGTTGGGTTCTAGCTCGTGATTTAAGATCACAGCTTGCATCCTTACACCGGTGTCGATGCGGTAGTCTGTATTTGACGGTATCTCAACAGCGCATTCAGCTTAAATGTCCTGTGTGTGAGATTATGGCCGAGCAAACCACTAGAGCACTTTTTGAGAACTAACATGCTGATGCATGATTTGATTGTGCACCGCCCGTGCACTTTGAGAGTACTAAGAAGATGACAAACTTACTTAAATCTTTACCAGCACGCTGCTGGGTTATATCACTGGGGCTTTTTCTGGCGACTTTGGCTGCGGCTCACTTTTTTCCATCAGAAATATTAACAGCATCAGCCAAGTTAGCGGCTTTACCATTTCTGTTCTGCACCGTCGTTTTTTTCGGCTACTTGGGATTCAAAGCGACCTGTAACCCCATCGGCCTAATAGCCATCATCACGATGCTTTTAGCAATCGCATATTGGCAAGCGAGTTGGACAATTGTTGGTTTGGGACTCTTTTTCATAGCTATTTGTACTGGAATTAGATTCTTGAGCAGCCAAGTTAAAGATTCGGGTAGAACTTTGAGCATTGAAGAAAAATGGTATTGGTATAAGCTCCATTCGTTTTTTGATGGCTTTTATCCAAGGTATCCCAAAAAGCCAAAAAAATAGCCAGCCCACCACAAGCTGGCTACCTTCTATTTTCAGTTCCTTCCTGATGCCTGGTTATAGGCTCTAATATCGATCAAGTTGTTCTGAGCATAATCTCCCGCAAGGGATGCATTTGAGATCACCGCTATCTGCTTATCCACAAATGCTTTATCTTCTTCGGACACACTGTCAGGGATGTAAGCGCCACTCTCATCCTTTTGACGATAGTCATTTAGCATTTGCTCCCTTAGATCAAGCATTTCAGGCGACCAACTCGATGAGTCTTCAGAGTTGAAAACGCGCCCCGCCAAACCTTCATTGAAAGCTTGAGCGAACACTTGACTTTGAATCGGGGTCAATCCCATTCTCTGCCCTTCGCTGTATGCTTCCTGTTTAAAATCATCGGCGTACTGTTCTAAGAACTCACCATACCGATTGTTAACTGCCGCACCAAATGCCCCCGCCAACATGGCTTCAGACTTAGTGCCCCAGTTTACTTCGGAGGCATACTGCGAACTCGATCCACTGTATGCATCATTAAACGCCGTCAATGGGTTTTCCAAAGAGGTTCCTGCGTCAACGGCTGCTTTTAAGCCATCCCATGTTGATTTGCTGGCCACCGTAGCATTGTGCAAGAAACCTCGTGAGCCAGGATCTTCAAGCGCCTGTTCTTTGTAACTCTCATAATCTTCGCCAAAATGATTCAAGGTATGCAATGCTGCATCAGTATGCTTGCCACTGAAATCACCAATAGCACTGGCGCTGTTGAAGAACATTTCAGCACCAGAGACTCCGCTATCATCAGCCATAATGCGAGATCGCCACTGAGAGCCAGCTTCACTGTTTAGTCCAGATTGATAGGTACTTGTGTCAGAAGCTACGGCCTGCTGGGCTTGTTGCTGATGCGCATTCAGCTGTCCATCTACACCAGAAAGATTGGTTTGGTAAGCAGATTGAGCCGAATTGAACTGCGTTTGAACTGTTGCAGCATCCTCATAGCCTCCCAAAACACCTGATTCAACTTGGCTTTGAGTGCCACCAAAAGTAGGTGCCGTTGATGACAAGCCTTCATTAGAGCGTGGCTGAATAGATCGTAAATCGGCTCCGGTAGCCATGGCCATAACAGTCATTGCTGCTTGATAGTCATTGTCTCGTTCAGCGGGCGTAGAGGAGTTGCTATAGGTTAAAGACTCCATAGCTGCTGCCACATACGCCTGATTATCATCAGGTAGCAAGCGCTGATACATTGGAAGGTTTTCACGTAATCGGTTACCTGCTTCAACATGTTGGTTCATATAGCGACCTAAATAATCCATGACTTCAGGATTATCCGCTGCTAATCGAGTTAACGTCGCACCATCCGTGTTCCTTTGTCCTGATAGACTGTAGCTGGCCTGATCAAGCTCACTAAAGCGGTTTGATGCCGTGATAACGTCTTGTGCTGAACTCTGAAGTGACTGATAGTCTTGATTAGACAACGACATCTCAACGCCAGAGCGTCTTGAATCTGAAAGGTCCTTAACCATCGCATCGCGAAACTCAGCACGTCGTGAATCACTCGATGCCAAGCTTTGCATCTCCCCAGTGAGCGTATTTGCGCTCGTAGACCGAGAACTGCCTTCTGACGACTCAACTTGGCCACTAAAGTTACCACCTAGATCCAACCCAGCTCGTACCCTTGATAGTTTTGGTACACGAGATGAATCTGGCTTATCAACTCCAGGCAAATTACCTTGTGGAGAATCATTGCCTCCCGTTCCAAGAAGCCTCCCAAGAAAACCCTTATCGGCAACTTCTTTCTCACCGGGATTAGTAATGGTTCCATCTCCACCGACCCTAAGGCCTCCCGATAACACGCCCGATACCAAGCCACGTACAGCGTCTTTTTTATCGTCTCCGAAACCATACCGTGTTTGCAGGTCATCAGTAACCTGATTAACAACGGCGCTAGATGCGGAATTAGAAGAACCGATCTGACGTCCAACCGAAGAAAGGTTGTCGTAACTTAGCTTTTCACCAAAGGTTCGGCTCATGGTATTGCCAACCTGACGGCTAAAGGCTTGAGTTGCCTGAGTCATGGATTCTTTTGCAGAGCCGACCATTGAACCCACTGCGTTTCCGACAGAGAAACTGCTTAGTAGGTTTGACGCGCCGGTCATAGCAGAACCCGTAAGGGCTGAATTCTGGAACATTGACTGTGATTGCATCACCGGGGCATTTTTCGCGACATCTGGACTTGCCATCTTTTCATCAATGGCATCACCGTTTTGAAGACGTCCAGCCAAGTGGGTTGCAGTTATTGCTGAGCCATACACGAGCATGAGCGAAATCGCCGGAACACTCGACGCCAACATGCCGCCAGTAGCTATCCAGGTTTGCAGCACTGAATCCATCTGCATCATCCCAGCAAAAGATGGCACTTCTGTACCTGCAAAGGCATCAAGAGCCGACATTTTCCCAGCAACAGTTAAATGGATATATAGGTTAATGATGGCCATGACAGGCATCCAAAGTTGAATCCAAAGCAGGATTAACAAGTACTTCCCGGCCATTCGCATCCCGATTTGGCCAAGGGCTATCACAAAGGCCATCAAAGGGGTGATGGCGTAAATGAATCCCTCAAAAAATGTCATCATCGGACGAACGATACTTTGGAACAGGGTCTGCTCTGCCGCCCATTGCGTATTGCGCTGCTCAATCGCTTGGTTAACCATAACGGCTGCGGTGAAAGCTTGATCATCCATATATTTGCCCGTCACGCTTTGCTCATAAATAGGCAAAAGCACCGACGCGGTCATGTACTCTTGGGTGTTAACCGAAGCCAAACCAAGGTTATTCAGTGCATTTCGGATCACGTCATCAGTGTCCGTTGCTGACGAAGTCCCCAATGAGGCCGACAGAACCTGTTTAAGCCTTGGAATGAAGGTTGATTCTGTTATGAGTTTCAGCTGGCTGTAGGCATCGGTGCAGTCCAGATCGCTACTGCTACCACTGAGCATGATTCGAGTGCCATAAATGCGCGAATCAAACTTAATCGCAGTCATCGGGTTAGGATCACTCAGCACCTGATCGAGGTTCTTTTGGCCGATGTCGATACCAATCAAGGTGCATTCTTTGATGTAGTTAAACCACGATTGTTCGATATCTGAGCCACCGACACGATTTGCATCACCCAACCCAGAGCGATCCATCACCTGTTTTCTCACTTTAATCAGTGACTGTAAACTGGATGCAAAGCCGTATTCCGTCATGGCGGGAGTTGAGAACGCCGTTTCAAACAATCGCGTGATTTGAAAGCCAACAGTCGAAATCGTACTGCCTGCGGCAGCAACACCGATGGGCACATTATCAACCACTCGAACTTGTCCCGTGTACGCATCCTCAATGCTCACTCGGGTACTGGGCCCAAACATGGTTGCAAAGACTAGCCATGAGACTAAAACATGTTGAAAGTTAATCCCACGACCACCTTGCATTAAGGCCTGAACAGAGACCATCAATACCCCAATGAGCAAGCCAATGCGAACCATTGAAGTAAAATCGCCTGTACCAGTGATCATCGCGACAGCGTTCAGGACCTGCTCTAAAAAAGCCGAATCCCCGATGGAATAGATCTCCCACATAACCTATTCCCCCAGCGCCGTAGATTTAACGGTGTAATAACGCTGTTTGCGAATGGTCTGAATCACTTGGTTAAAGTGCGCCAGCAATTCTTGCTCTGAGCCGTATCTTCGCTGCAACGCGGCGTACTCCTCATTGATTTGGCGACGTGCACGTTCAAGATCTTCCGTTAACAACTTCGCATAGGCATGATCTTCCACACCCGATGTGCTTCTAGCTGCGTTGAGCATGTCTTCAACCAATGCTCGGGCCATCTCAACAGCAATAAATGGAGCCGCTCGTGAAGCAAACGACCTAGCAGCCCCTTCATTTAATGCAGAAAGTGTTCTAATCATGCCGCCAATGCTCGCGGGAGCCGAGGTCATAAAAGCCTGTTCGGTGGTGCTAGCAGCCCCTGTATTTCGAGCAAATTTAAAAATAATGCCGTTACTAGAACCTGTACCAAGAAGTAAATTTTCTACCTGAGTTGATAACCCGGTAAGGGTCACGTTAGTGATTGTCGGGTTCAAACAACCGTCTTGCGTCACTGTGTCACATCGGTACATAGCGACGTTACCGCCGTGAATTAGATGCTCAATAGTCACTTTATTGCCATTCAGTCTGGTCAGTTTCGGGGCTTTACCTTGGCCATCAGCGGCATTAGCTAGATCACCAACAATGATCGAACCCGTCACCGACATAACTGCTTCAAGAAAACGGTCATCCCCCGATGCAAACCAGCTTGATGCCGAATGACGTTTCAGTGCTCGCCAAACCAAATTACCTTTAATCGTTCTGTTTACATCAGATGCCGCGACACTCGAAGCGTTCTCATATGGGTTCTTACCATTGGATTCACTCCAACTGGTAAAAACGTCTCCAGCCCCTTTAAGTGAGCTCAACATGCTGGCTTCTGTTTGCCCCTTTATACCAAAAGCAGCCAGGGTATCGTTCACAACTCCCTGAGCCATTTGACAGGAATTGCCGAAATACTCGTTCAACTGCTGGATTTTCTTTTGCAGTGTCTCCATGTGCTGGGAGCATTTCTCACACATAGCACTGAGCGCCAATTGGAATGCGTACCCCTTGGCGTTTGCAGCAACAGAGCGAAGTAATTGAACAAACTGATCCGCGTTAACAAATGACAAACTTCCCGCGAACATATCAATGCCACCACAACCGGCTTGGAATGACGGAGGCACCATAGAGACGAGGTTCTCGTTCATGATTCTGTTACGGACAACAACGCTTCCACCAGATATAACGCCACGCCGCTGACTCTCGAATACACCTGGCGCAGTGGTGTTGGTCATTGAACCAAACAACTGGTTCATCTCCTGTTGCAAGCTTGCTTGGCTCATAGATGAAAAACCAATCGCACAGGCGATTAGCGATACTCGGAATACTTTTTTCATCGTTATAACCCTCCTTGTGCACGCAGATAGCGAACAAGGAACTCAGGGTCCTGTAATATCTTTTCGTTAAGCTCTTGGGCTGACATCGCGAGTGACACGCCGGGTTGAACAGGTCTGGTGGCATAGTAAGTTTGATCGTCAATCCAACCGGCTTGATGGGCTGCGAGAATGATTCGATTATTGAGCTCATCAAGGCTCATTGCGCCTTGGCCAATCGGAGTGATGACATTAGGCGGATCAACTAAGAACACGGCAGGGACAGTCGTAACGGACAATGATTGAGCTTGTCCTGAATCGACTTTGAAATTGGGAAACTCTCCACCCGGTAAAGGCAAGCCATCGACAGCAATAGCAAACACCTCAAAACCGTAGTTCAAAGCCATGGATTCGATGATAGGCGCTTGAGCATGGCAGTAAGGGCAATCCGAACGATAGAAGAAGAACAAGCCAGCTCGTTTTGCTACCTCAACTAAAGCAACATCCCGTTGAGTGCCAGCTTCTCTATCCATCCGATTGGCGGCATAAGTCGCCAAGGGTCTTCGACTGATTTCATCCAAAACAGGATCACCCATGACCACCTGCTGACTAACATCAGCAAATAGTGAGCCCTTATCCATCATGACGCGCTGAAGATAAAGATAGGCTCTGACATTCTCACTCGTTGGCTCATCAATTGCCTTGTCCATAAACGATTGCATATGCTCTCGGAACCATGCGGCACTGAAGGGCTTTAGTTCGCTCTGACTGGACTCCACGACACCAGCTTCCGGCTCTATCAGCTCATCAGGCTGCTCAGGTTCAGGAATGACCTGATACCAAAACCAGCCTTCCTGACCACGCTGATAGAATGGCCCATCACTGGCATGGGCGGGCAAGATGAATAGAAATAAAATAATGATTGGGATGGTCACCCATAGGATAAACCAAGGTAACAAAGGGGTTCTCATTGTCAGCTCCAGAAAATTTCATAGAGCTAACATGCTAAAGATCCCCATAAGAGCGATTGGCCAGATAGATGAAGGAATCGTGTGTGTTTCTGACTAGCTGTTTTGACCAGTAACAACAGCTAACTTTAATGAGCAAAATATATGACGACGATTGATGGGGGGAGCCGATCAGATCGTAGCTTCTTGATTTAGTTCCATCGATTTAAGCAACAAAGCCGGATGCAGTGTAAATATGGGATAATAATCTCCTACCTTTGTGATGCTCTTTTAATCGGGGTCTGTTCCGTTATCGCTATCTAATCTAAGAACAAGGGCACTCGTATTTGAGTGCCCATGGTTTATCTGGATTCAATGGCTGGCTAATCAGGAGGCTACATCATGCCCGTGACAAGGCCTGCCGCCACAAAAAATACGATCATCCACAGCACCGAAAGGTTGAGCTTTTTGTGTAGATAGAAACCTACAATCACTAACGCCATGTCGATGGGAGCAACAACTGCGCTGCTAAATACTGGCTGGTAAAGTGCCGAGAGTAGCAATCCTACTACCGAGGCGTTTACACCGTTGATGGCGCCGGAGACCAACGGTTTGCTTGCCAGTGCTTGCCAGTTTTTAAGTACGCCAAGCAGTAAAAGAAAACCTGGTAGGAATACACCAAGCGTTGCGATCAGCGCACCTAAAATTGGCGTATCCGAAAGCTCATAACCGATAAAAGTTGCAAAGGTGAACATTGGCCCCGGTACAGCTTGTGCAGCGGCGTAGCCTGTTAAAAATACATCTGGGCTGAGCTGATCGCCAACAATGTTTTGCAGAAGCGGCAGCACCACATGACCGCCACCAAACACTAAGCTACCAGCTTGGAAAAAATCACTAAACAGCCCAAGCAAAGGCAACGTATGAGCCACTAACGGTAAGCCGAGTAAAAGCACCGCAAATAGAGCCAGTGGCGCTATAGACGGTTTAAACGGCTCGGTTGATGGCACGGAGCCTTTCCTCAGATATCGCAAACCGACAATACCGGCTCCGAGCAACACGAACATTTGCGTCATGATGCTTGGTGCCACCAACAACGCAATCGCAGTCGCGACGCACAAACCAGCGGTCAGTTTGCTTTGGCAGAAGTTTTTGTACATGCCCCAGGTCGCATCCGCCACGACAACGACAGCTAGTAGTTTTAGCCCGTGAACGATGTTTTGAAACATTGCGGTGTCGGTGATTTGGCTACTCACCATCGCTAGCGCCAACATGATGATCACCGAAGGAAGCGTGAATCCGACAAATGCTGCGCATGCACCACTTAAACCGCCGCGCTTATAACCCAATGCAAAGCCGACTTGGCTTGATCCCGGTCCCGGCAAAAACTGACTGAGCGCGACAATTTGAGCGTACTCGCTGTCATCAAGCCATTTCAGTTTCTCAACAAAGGTTTGGCGAAAATAACCAATATGAGCCGCTGGGCCGCCGAAGCTGAACCAACCCAGCCAGAAAAAAGTCTTGAAGATAGTGAACATGTCGAGCCTGTTTATTTAAAAAGCATTTTTGCTAATTTATCGAATGCTATAAAATGACTCAAATTGATGATTTTGATTTCATCTATGAATGAAATGGGATGAGGGTGTTGAAGTGAAAGAGGACATTCAGTGGCGCAACATTGACTTGAACTTGTTGGTGACGTTTTCCTACCTGTATCGCCATCGAAGCGTTAGCGTCGCGGCAGAGAAAAGTTGCGTTAGCCAGTCGGCGATGAGCCATAGTTTATCTCGTTTGAGGTTGTTGTTTGATGACCCGCTTTTTGAGCGCAAAGGGCATAAGATGCAGCCCACAGAGCACGCTCACCACATCGCGCCAACCGTGCATAACTTGCTGGACTCTATCGCCAAAGACTTGCTCACTAAGTCTGCCTTCCAACCTGAAAATTACGCGGGTGTATGTCGCATTGGGTTAACGGATTATGCTGAGTTTATCTTTGCGCCTCGGGTTTATGACGAAATACGTCAGCGCGCACCAGAGGCGCAGATCAGTTTTATTAACGTCAATCGTAGCAACTACGTGGCATTAACAGAGCAGGAAAAGCTCGATGTCATTATTGGCAGCATTCCGTTGTTAGATGACAACTTTGAGAGCTTGTACTTGTACACCGAAAAACACGTGTGCATGTGTGATAAACAGGTATTGAAAGGGGAAACACAGCTGTCTCTGGAAGCGTTCGCTAACATCGAGCAAGCTCTGGTAAGTCCCGATGGGAGCTTAAAGACACAAGTAGACCAAAAGCTCGCAGAACACGGCTTGAGGCGTAAAGTCACCGTGGCTTCGCGCAATTTTCTCACCATTCGGCATTTATTGAAAAAGCGCGATCTAATTGCCATCGTGCCAGAAAAAATGGCGTTGGCGGAGGGCTTTTCGGACGATCTCATTACTGTTAAGCCGCCGATCGCCGTTGCGGATTTTGATATTGCCATGCTGTGGCATTCCAGCCGAAACAATGAAGACAAAGGCATTTGGCTACGCGAGTTAATTTCTTCGACCATCAGCTCTAAATGATAAACATTTTGGGCACTCATCGTGCCTAGAGTTATTTGTTGTTGAACTTCTTACTACCCACTGAGTTATTAGCGTTATACCGAAATAGTACTGATTAAGTAAAATGAATGTCTTTGGTTAGGAGTAATGATACTCCTGATTTAATTCATAAAAGAGGATAATGGAAAAGGTATCATTGAGTTGTACCAGGTTGCTGAGGTCTGCTATCGGCACCTAAGTAAGTATCGCCAATACACATTAGCTCACTTTACTTCGAAAACCGTAACCAACGTTTTAATTGAGCCACCAGGAATCATAACAAAGTACATATTGCTCCCCACATGCTGCCAGACCTCGGCCTCTTGTGCATATTTTTTTGCTTTTTGGATAGCGACGTTTTCTGGCAACTGAGTTTTAGTTAGCCCCGAACATAGCAGCTTTGAGCACAAAGACTTCCAAGGATGCTTAGGTACGCCGTCTGAAAGCCGTTCCACGAATCTTTCAAGCGCGTGACGAGTCACCACGACAGGTCCAATTTTCGGAACGTTGATGACCTCATCGATGTCTCTCACTGTAGCATTATCGACGCTGTATTCTTCGAAGGAATGTGAGAGCCAATCGTCCTGCTTCTCTACCGAGATCTGTGCTTCCTGGTATCGAGTTAGCAAAAACCTAGTCAGGCTGTAAAGTGAATGCTGAGTTGAGCGTTGTTTCTGTAACTTTTTGATAGCTCCTTTACTGACCCGGATTTGAAGCCCATGACCGCTTCGGTTACTTCCCATCACCTCTTTCACTGACAGTAGGTGATGAATAGCATAAAGCTCAGCTGCAATTGGCTTTTGCTGCTCAGGTAGCTTGTCGTATTGCTCACCTAAATCGACCTTTAGCTCACCACCTCTTCGAAGGCCGGTCTTCCAGTAAACCGTAAATTCACCATCAATCTGCTTTGTTAACAGGGTTAATACCATCATGTTTGTTTCTCCTATTGGTTCTCTATTTTTCATTCTCCATGTTTTTTCAAATATGCAAGGCGTAAAAAAAGGGGCCGAAGCCCCTTGGATCAGATATGAACTTTCGGAAAGCCCATGGCACCGTAAACATTCAGCACATCATTCCAATCCCAACTTTTCACGCCAAGTGACGTTGGTATCGGAGGGATCAAGACTTGTGTCAGAATGCCTTTCTGCCAGGCTTTTTTCTTGAGTTCATTCGCTGCATTCAGGCCGGTCTCAGAGAGATCATGATCTGCCCAGATGTACAGCATTTTCACATTACTTGGTGGTTCAAACCTAGCCAGTAGGGTTGCATTCACAACCGACCAACATGTTTGTCCCGTTGCTCTGGTAACCGCTAAAGCCGTTTCGATACCTTCAGAAACACCTAGTACCTCACCAGGCTCACCAATCGGAATGGCACCACCTGTGATTGTTCTGTCACTTGGTATCGGCATCATCTTTTTAGGCCTTTCAACCGGCGCTTTGAATCCATCTTCACTTAGGTAGATCCGATGGAACGTGGCCGAACGCCCTTGCTGAGTAACGATTTTACCTAGCAGCGCTGGGTAGCTATCGATAAACAGGCCATCTTCATCATGGTAAGGCAAGTTTGGATGAAACCTCAGCACCGAATCCCATTCAGGACGAAGCCGGGTAACAATGCCACGACGATGCATGTAGTTCCAAACTGGTTGCGCACGAGTATCTGCAAGAGAAAACGTTTCTCCCCAGGTTTGATTCAAGCGATGGATAATCGCTTTGTCCTCTTCCTGCCTTTTCGTCTTCCAGTCAACAGCGTTACTCGGTATTACCCGAGTTGGTACTTGTCCGGGTTGAATACCTAGAACTTGACCGATTGCTTCAATAGACTGAGCAAAGTTCCATCCATTAATCCAAGACAACAGTTCAAAGCCATCATGAAAGATACCGCAGGTATTACAAACGCCACCACCGGTATATTCAGCATCTTTGAACAGCCTAAAGCCATCACGACCGCCATGAACAGGACAAGCCACATGACGGCCTTTTCGAGCAATAGCAGCATCAAGTTCTGGCACCAACGCCGCCAAGACTTGAAGCCATTGGCCATTGAGATATGGCCTTACTGTGTCAATTTGTAAAGGTAACGCCATATAACCTCCTTAAGTAAAATGCCGACTCCTACCACAGGAGGTAAAAGTCAGCTTGGGTCCTGCAATGAGCCGTTTGGTTAATGCAGGAACGTTAGTCAAGCTGGATACCATGTCGTCTTAATAGCCACATGATGGAATCACGAAGCACATCAGGATCGACAACCGCAGCCATTGAGCAAACACGAAAGCAAAATGGCGCTATTTCGTCATTTTGAATCCACGACAACACATCCTTGCGCAACCGAGTGCTGACACGACCGTCCAGCAATACTCGGATCGCATCCAATAGAATGCCTTCGCGTAACTGCCAGATTTCCGTGTCAGACCAAGTGACTGGGGCATCATCAAACTCAAATAGAAATTCGAGCTGTGATGATGTGTGTTGATGGGACTGCTTTTGTGATGTAGGAGAATGGGCAATGCGCCCATTCATTAAAGATAACCGCGTTCGGCAAGCGAAACGCAGCCCTCGGATGCGACCACAACATGGTCAAGCGTTCGAATATCAACAAGTGACAAGGCGTCACGGAGTCGATGAGTTATGCGTTTATCAGCTTCACTGGGCTCAGGATCACCCGATGGATGGTTATGAACCAGTATCACTGCTGCCGCATTAAGCTCTAGCGCACGCTTTGTTACTTCCCTTGGATACACGCTCGCCGCATCTAAAGTGCCTTTGAACAGCTCTTCAAATCGAATAACGCGATGCTTTGTATCAAGAAACAGCACGCCAAAGACTTCGTGCTCATACTCGTGCATCAGTGTTTGCAGGTATGAGAACGCCGATGATGGCTGTTCAATTTTGCGACCTTTACTCAATCGACCACGGGCAAGCTTGAGCGCCATATCTAAAATATCCGCTTCAGTCACTTGCTCAGGAACGATGTAAGTACCGGCTTCTTCGCCAGCTAAGAACTTTTTGTTTTTCATAGGAGTCTCCACAAAAAAAAGCGGAGACGAACCCATGCCCTGAAGGGGACGGAATCGTCCCCGCAGGGTGGTATAATTGATGTGGTTACTGAATTAACAGTTGTTGTGTTACTTCGAATAACTCACGCTTTAGATCTTTGACGTCATTAATCACAATGCTTTGAGGAAAGAATTTCTCAACACTGCGTGTTTGAATCCCGATCCCCAGCAGCTCAAAGCCACTGCGTCTGCACCGGTCAACAATGTCATGCGTGGCAGCCCAATCATCTGGGTCACCATCCGTTAGCACTATCATTAGCTTTCGCTTCTGTTTTTGCGCTAACAAACTGTTTGCCGCAAACCACATTGCTTGTGCCATAGGCGTACAACCTCGTGGTTTTTGGTCAAAACAGGCGGCCCGATGTCGAACCGATTGCTTGGGCAATAACGCGATAGAAACTTCCTGATGAATACCAGGAAAATAACTGACCGCAGGTACAACACCCGGTATGCCTTCCAGTGCCATGGCCAAAGCCAAAGCGGCTTCATTGGCAACATGAAAGTACTTTCGATTACCTTCGCCAATGGGTTTACCCATTGAACCCGATATATCGACCAGCAAGTGCACAGCAGCATTAGGCGCAATGCGAGGTTGCCTTTGAATAAACAATCTCGACTCACCTGCTTGTGAAGCGGCAAGACGATGGGTTGCAACTCGAAGACCGTGCCGTTTGGCATGATTCCGATTGTCCTGACTGGACTGAACCATGCCCCTAAGTCGGGCTCGAATTTGAGCGGACTCAGACGCCGATAAGGTCAAGATGGCCTCATCACCCAACATAGCGTGCTCTGCTTGGGGCAAACTGAGTGGAGTGACACCCTGATGTCCTTCAGCTTGTTCCGACAACACTTCTGCCACTTGGGCAAAGGTATCGGGTTCAAACTGAGCAGCACTGGCCTCTAAGGCTTGTCGCAAATTGTCAGCTTGATCAGAGTGATCTGAATCCCCCGTTTCAGCAGCATCCCCCATTGCAGACGAGTCTGCTTCCGGGGTTTGACTGTCACTACTGTTATTGCTGTAATTACTCGCATCTTGTCCAATGTCATCACCGCCATCAGCATCCGACTCATCCTGTGGTGGACGAGATTCTTCTTCCAACATGGAAACGATGGCATCGACAAGTTTTAGCACTTCACCTGTAGACACTAGGCTAGGCACTGCTGTCAGCATGGCGCTTAACCGGCTCATCGCTGCGGCAGGAAAGAGTTGTCTCACTCTTTCATCGACTGCTTGATACAAAGGCGTCAGCGCTTTCTGGCCCAGAAAATGGCATCTCAAACGGAACAACAACCATGCTTGCAAGTTAGATGCAGGCTCAAGCTGTTCAGGTACACACATTTGCTGTGTGTCCACCATGTACTCAATCACTTGCGAAATACTGCGCCGGGTTCCGGGGTAATCCTTTGCCAATTCGTTTTCAATGCGAACATCCTCAATGATATTGAGAAGTGCCTTTCGGATCGGCTTGGACGACGCCTTCTGCACCATTTCAAAATTAGTATGCCGAATATGCGCCGCTTCATGAGCCAGATAACCCCAAGCTATCTGTTGATAGTGTGGGTCGTCTGGGTTTGCTGTTGGGATCACAATCCGCTCACCATCGGTAAACGCATCTTGTCCTTGAATAAGCACCTTCACACCAAACTTTTCGCCATAAGCGGCGGCAACGATTGGCAGTGCGTTTTTTAATGGATGATTCATGGGAGTCTCCTAATCATTAGGGGGAATACTCCCTCAGCGGGAGCGTTTCCCCGCTGGGAATGTGGATGTTTAAACCTGTGCTTTTAGCTTATCCAGGTCGTATTTTTGACCTAACCAAGCCACCAATTGAGCTGGACTCTCGTGCTGTTCAAATGACGTTTTAAGCTGGTCTAAACTCAGGATGTCATCCAATGTCAGACCGTACTGGTCCTGTAACTGAGTAGACACCTCGTGTTGATATTGCAGCCAGTCCCGCTCAAAAGCGGCTTGCTGCAATGCCATGTTTGGAACAAATACCATGGCTGATAACCAAACACCTTGTGCGTCCGCATCTGCGATCAGCACAGGGTTCTTAGGGATCACGACACTATGTGTTGAGTACGACCGTTGTACTAACGCTCGACAACACGCCACTTCTGGTATCGATTCACTTTCAACCGCATCAGTCACACCACGAAAATGCGGTTCAAACTGGTTCAGTTGGCTGGGGTTATGGATGGTTGATTGCATAATTTCCTCTTACATAGTTCAGAGGACATGCGCCCTTCAGGGCAACATGCCCTCAAGGACGTTAGAAATAAAATGAGTTTGGTACAGTCGAACCAAGGTTTGGTCTGACGGTTGGTTGTGGTATTGCACGTAAGTTATCTGCCTGAGTAGATACTGGCTGTGCGGGTTTAGGTTCAGGTTTGGGCATCAGTTGTCTGATATCCAATTGACCTTCACCGTGCATTCTCATCTTGTCTGGATCAGACAAAATTAAAATGGTCGCCATCAGTTCGTGATAGAGATTGTCTGTCACAGGGCCGGTCTTCGGCAGACGAACAAATAAATTGTCCATCGCTTCAACCATCGGCTGAACTCGATGATCCAGGAATGACAAACCATCCAACTTGTCTCTTAATCGCTTGAGAGGATTAAGGGCTCGCTGGCTGATTTGATTCTTACCTGCAACGGAACGCTCAAACAGTTCATTGGCATCACGAGCCACCTCCCTAAAGAGGGTGTGTCCCATGCCATTGACCTTGTCATCTAAGCCACCACCTTGTTCAGCCGGTTGCATTCGATAGATGGCATAATCGAACTGAAGCCGTTGTTCCACGTCTTCGATGGGTGACAGCGCACGCCGGATTGCATCTGCAAATTCCGGGTGTTTTGCAACCCAGTCAAACGTCACCTGATCATAGTTGTCCAAGAACAACTGCTTGCACTGCGCAAACTCCTGACCGATCCGGTCAAGCTCTGGAACAATCTGATCAATTCGGTCCTCAGGGACGGCATAGCCACCTAAAAACCGCACACCGACTTGCTCACACAAGCGCTGCGCTTCTTTCTTAAGCCTTTCAAAGTTCGCCAATGCCTCAGGGTCGCAAATTTTTTTACTCCCTAAGCTGGCAACATCCTTCGGTGGAAGTTGGCTACCATTGGCTAATCTGAAATCTTCAGGCCTTAGTTTTTTTCTACCGCTCCAGATGGAACAGTCGATGTGACAAATCAAAAGTTTGTCGAGGGTTTGAATACTCATAGTGCATCCTCATGCGAGATGGGGACGCACCACTCCCAACAGGAGCAATGGCCCCCATTTGGGTGGTAGTAGTTGACGCGCTAATGGCAACATCACTATCAGAAATAGTAATTTTGCGAATCAGGCGACGATTGGTTGAGATCGATTTTCGCAGGCATTAAGTCCAGTGCTTCAGCTATCGGGCGAACCCGCTCTAAATCACTGCCTAAAAGCCTCAATACATCTTTTTCCAACTTCAGTTGGTCAGATACTTCTATCCCATCAGGACTCGCTACTGTGAGCGAACACAGTGGTGGTAATTGACGCTTAAAGGCCAGTAACAATAACAATGGCCATGGGCCATCATCAGTGTTAACAATGCCAGCGCCTTCACCTGACACCATGCTGATTTGATTGGTACTAGGTAATCCGCTTTTGCAAAATCCTAATGACCATTCTCCAATCCTGACCCGGTTATCATCAATAACAGCCAAGCCATAGGCTTCAAGCAGCTTTGCCATATCGAACAACGCTTTTTGCGCCAGCGAGATTTGGCCATTGACGTCCTTGCGAGTACGAAACTCCCAACTGACGTTATTGGCGCACGCGACACTATCAAGCGCATTTGAGAGTTCAAATGGCCGCCCTTGATGATCAATACCGACGTGTCCAACAAATCGATAACCCTTGTTGATTTTCTCATTGATTCTTCGGTCTGCTTCTGCGTTAGGATCAGTCGAATCAATCAATCGCTGCTGCGACAATTGACCGGCTTTTCCAAACCGAACTTCAATCTCCTGGTTATCTGATCCAACATAAATGGCCCATTCTTTGGCTGTCCCATCAGAATGACTGTAACGGTAAAGAGCAAAGCACTTTTCCATCATCAATCCTCCCAGTGATCACCGAAGACATCAGCGGCAATACGGTGAATGGCTTCACGTTGCTCCAACTCAGCACGAGCCGTCAAAGACCGAACCAGTGCATACTCCACTGCGTTAGGAGCACCTTTAAAAGCAAGTGTTAACTTTGCCCAGCGCACCAAGGTCCGAGTGGACATGGTGATACTAAGCTCAGCACCGCCATCCGCGCCCCCAATAAAAAGACGACGAATGTCACCAGCCACCTTCACCATTTTTTGGCGAAAGACTTCTGGCAAGCCCGGCGCAACGTTCTCCAGAATGGCTTCCTCTACAGAAGGCTCTGCATAGGTCGCTTCGATGATTCTAAAGCGATCAAGAAAAGCCAAATTCTGTTGAAGCACACCTTGATACAAGCCCGTTTGATCACCGCTGCCCGCACTGTTGCCGGTTGCGATAAAACGAAACTTGTTATGTGGCATGATGATCTCACCGCCATTTTGTGCGATGACCAACGGGGCACCTTCCAAAATGTCATTGAGCCCAGCCAGTTCAGCAGGCTCAGCAAGATCCATTTCATTAATGATCAGCAAATGGCCATGCTTGACAGCCATTGCCAGCGGTCCATACACAAAGGTCATGTTGCCATTAACCAGCGTGTGGTGACCGATAAGATCGGACAACTCCAATCGACCGTGCGCAGTAATTTGCTGAACAGGCCAATTCAATCGAGAAGCAACTTGGCAAATTAGCGAGGTCTTACCGCATCCAGTGGGGCCTGTAATATACAAACCGTCACCGTCTGGGTTAGACAAAAACGCCAATACGTCACGTAAGTCTTCTTTTCTAAAAACATACTCGTCCTTGCGAACGGGAATGTTTGGATGGGTAGTGTCGGCACCAAATCCTTCCAGAACGAAAGCATCAGGAGCCGGGACATTAAACGCTTGATTCACTTGAACCAAAAATGGGGATTGTTCAGTCATGATAAACCTCATCAGTTTTGACGAGGCCCCATGCCCCAACAGGGAATGAAGTCCCCGTCGGGTGGTGTGTTGATTGTGGTATGGCTGTGTATGTAAGAGTTCAGCTCGCTCTATCATTCGTATCCAGCATTGGCTACGAGTGAAACTGCTTTCTGATGCACTTGGTATAAGCGCATTAGAAAGGAGCCGAAATCGGCTCCAAGTGAACGTTAAAAGTAGAATGAGCTCGGCGAGTCACCTGGCAGAACTAAGTTCTCTTGCTCAAGGCTGATTTTGATTGGTGTTTCAACGGGCTGATCTGGCTTATTGGTGCTGATGCGCAACCGCTCTTGTGGCGCTTTTCGGTAAGCGGCTAAAACCTGTTCATCCAGCTCGCCTAATTTATCGGTGGCCAATTGCTTATAGTCCACCGCACCTGCCATCATGTAGCGGCTGAGTTTGACCCCAGCATAGTCGGCATGAGCGTAGTTACCCATCATAGCGACCAATTTCGACTGAGCATCTCGCATTTCCTCTTTCAAAGATTTAATGTGGTTTTCCAGTCGGACCACTTCGGCGTGTGCTGAGCAATACTGTCGAGACAGCGATGTCCAACGGTATTGGGCTTCACCCTTGGGAACAAAACAATCTTGCTCAGGGCATTTTGGCGGTTCTTTTTTAGTTTGAACTAACTCCCAAAACTGAAGCGCCGTTTCTTGCAACTCAGTTAAGAACGCCGCGTCTCGTTGTATTTCAAACTCAATCAGTTGATCCTCAAAATAGAATACCAACCAACCACGCGTGCTATTGGCGACCAGTATTTGATGCTGTACTTGTACCCAATACAACTGGTACGCCTCGCTTTGTTCTCGGTGAGCTTGCACATCCTCAAAAACTGACTGGCAAGGACATTTCAGTTCAACGGGTTCGCCCGCATCGTTGATGCCATCAAAGCTGGCTCGAAAGATTGCGTTATGATCGGCTTCTGCACATAACGGCAGAAGAAAGTCATTATGCGCATTCTCAAATGCTCGCCTTGCTTGAGGCTCCAACCTTATACCGCGAAGCACATTTGGATTATTCGACAGGTCTTCCGGTAATACGAATCCAGTTTTTTCTGCCCATAATCGCCAAGGTGTTTTGTAGGGTGAACGCCCCATAATAATTGGGGCTTCAGATGCCGTAACCCCTGCAATGCGCCACTGGTGCCATGCAGGAGTACGTTGTGATAGGTCGATAACCTTCATATTGCCTCCTTTGAGGGGGAGACTCCCCCGAAGGAGAGAACTCCCCTTCAGGGTTAAGTGGTTACTTTGCTGCTTGTGCTAACGCTGTTTGGTGCTGAACAACACTTGCTTGAACCGAATCAATTGCCGCTTTACCGGCTTGAATCGAACCTAAGACAAGGGCAACAACCAATACCAAGCGAAAAAGTGAGGCTGATTTAGTCATGGAAGATCTCCAAAAAAAGACGAGACCTTCCCCCTGACGGGAGAATAATCCCGCCAGGGTTAGTAAAATGAATGCGTGGCGCTAAGAAGCTAAAGGCTGTGTGAGCGCTTTGGCTGCTTGTTGCTGTGCATTAAATATTTCTTGTTTCGCAAACGTCAGTTCAACACCTTGAAAATGTTCATTGGCATATTCCAATGCACTATTCCAAGCGTTTGAAGCTTCCGCCCGCTCGATAAGCTTGTAAACAAGCCCTCGGGTTCGATCATCAACTTGCTCGGGTGGAATCACCGATGGCTCAACAACGTGTGTTGCTTGGCCTTCGATAATTCGCTCTGCTTCGTCTTGATCGAAAATTCCCACAAAGCCAAACGCAATGCGGGAACACTGGATCATGGATTTATGTCTTAGCATTCGCTTAGTGTGCGTCTGCCATGGACCATCTACACGGTAAGGGCCATTTTTGCCGTTACCTTCAAAAGGTGGTCGATAGACTTCATCCAGATACTCAGTGATTTTGACTGGGTGCGAACGGTCGCGCCGATAGATGATGCATTCCATCCATTCAGGGCATTCTTTCGCGCCATCCAGTGAGACTTTGTTTTCTGAAGTCTTAAACTCCATGCCATCAAACTGGTCGTGTTGATTGATGATGCGAGACCATCCATCGACACCTACCACTGGAATAATTCCAGCTTGTTTATCAGGGAACGCAAAAATCTCTTTGGTGAAAGGGTTCAAGCCGTACTGATCTGCAACCACCAAGAGCGCCATCATCTGCTCATTGGTCGGTGCACTACCGTCACGTTGCTTGAATGCTGTTGCTTTTAGGGTATCGAACAATTTGTTTGGATCGACACTAAAGCGCTCAGCAAAGCGTTGGATTAGCTTTGGTTTTTCCATTATGGACTCCGACAATCAAAGTGGGAGTCTGCCCCTGACGGGAAAGTACTCCCGGCTGGGTTAAAGCGTTTTTGCTCGGTTAAAAATCTGGTGCAGGATAAGTTTGTGCCCAATTAGCTTGGGAGCTCGCATCATCCGCTGGTGATGGCTCAGATGCTTTGTTCACACTATCAAGAAGCAAAAACTCGTCCGCGTCCACTTCGGTCAATCGATGCTTAATACCATCTTTCTCCCATGAACGCGTGCGCTGAGGACCTTGAACAAAAAGCTTCGCGCCTTTTTGGATTAAATCTTTTGCCCTTAGCCCTAACTTAAATCCACCACGATCTCGAAAAACAACCCGATGCCATTCCGTATGCTCTTTGAGCTCATTGGATTGACGGTCGCGCCATTTCTCAGAAGTGGCCAGCGAAATGCTGGTCACCAAATCACCTGATGGATAGGCTCGCGTCTCTGGCTCAGCACCAACGTAGCCTATGAGTGTTACTTGGTTTTTCATGATGTTCTCCTCGTCTTAGTTGAACTCTGTGCACACAGTCGCTTCTACCCGGCTGGGCAAAGAAGACTGACGACGCAGATAGGTTGGTATTTCGAGTAAAGCCATGTCGTACTGATGTGGCTCTTTGTAAAACGCAGATGTCAAACGGGGCATACCAGGAGCTTTAGGCACTGCCATTGGACGACGTTTTGGTGTTGGTGTGAGCAATCGCTTGATTTGAGTAAGTACAAATCGAAACGGGCGCACGCTTTGACGAGCAAGCAATCGCAAAAGCGACCAGCTCAGTTTTGCAAGCAACATAATGCCTGCGATTTGGATAATAAATCCGAAGATATATTCCATTGGTGACTCCTTATGTTGGTTTTGAAGGAGTCACCCCCAACTGGGGAAAACTCCCCCAGCTGGGTGGTGAAAAGGCGAACCGTAAGGAACGCATGGTTGAGCATGTAAAAACATGCAGGCTATTTGTTTAAGGAGGCTAGCTACCTCTTAGTACCACTGAGAAAACTCAGCGGCGGGCTTCCTTTGAGCTCATGCTCTCAGGCGCAGATATCACTGAAACAGATCAGCAATATTTGATAGTCAGTGTAACCGTCTTATCCAGACAGGATAGTTAGAAAGATGCTCAATTCTTCCACCTAGCTGAAAGGCCATTACCTCACAGAGGATTAGTCTAGGGACTGATTATTGTCATATCAGGAGCAAACTTATGGCCCAAGCAAAACCCAATTACTCAAAACCCATCTTTGAACAATCATTCACAATTAACAGCTTACAGGCGCAACGTGTCGTTGACCGTGTTTTTAGGCGCACGGTCAGTGCGCTCTACGGAATCGATGTCATCCTACGCATCATTGGCGATGAGAACGAAATTGATGAAGTGGAACAGATCATTAGCCAGCTGATCGAGGATTGCGCTATGGCGGTAGACAACGAACAAGCTCGTTTGGACAAACTGATGGAGTCCAACGGTATCGATGAAGTACCTGACTACACCGATCCGATTACCTTCAACGCCAAAATCAGCTCGCCTCAGGTTGGCCAGTTTGTTGGCTTAGTGCGCAAACTCGATGCGTTGATGATCTCAATGGACACACTCTGGTTATCTAGCGTGCTTAGCAACAAGCAACGCGTTGATGGCAACTACGCATGGCAACAGCGCATTATCAAACTTGCACGACGCATTATTGATATCGAAATTCGAGCACGAAAATCAGCCCAAGCTAAGGGTAAAGAAGCAGAAGTTGAGCAAGCGGTGCCTTCAACCGATGACGATATCACTGAAGAGGAAACAGATAACCCCGCCAACTAGCCAACTAGGCTCCCATCAACCAGCCCCTCTCGAAGGGGCACTATATCGCTATCCATGCTATCGGTAATGAGTTCAATAAACAGTATACAATGTACGCATAATGCAGTACATTGTATTGCTTATTTATCATGGAGAAGCACAGTGTCGCGTTCCAAAGAAGAGACTTTGTCAATACGAACATCTAAAGAAATCAAGCTGTTGCTAAAAGCAGCAGCGGAAAAAGAACATCGCTCTCAAGCGTCTATGATAGAAATACTAATTTTGGATTATGCAAAATCGAATGGGCTAAGCACCATCATAGCCTCAGATAATACTAAGTAGTTACGTCTGATTATTTTAAATCGTTATTAATATGATGAAATAATTAGTATTTAATACGATAAACGACTGAGTAATTCGATTATAAATGAACATTGCAAAGGGGAATAATAGTGGCTAACGGTAAAATACTGAGACAGTTGATTAGGGCTGGAACCATTGGTGATTCCGAGGCCTTTCGGCTTGCTTCAGAAGCTGTTATTCAAGATGAGCGTCAAAAGCAACATCACCTTCTTGCAAATGATCTTGAGCAGATATTGTATGGTGAGCATTTAAGACCGCTTAAACAAAATGGACGTAACGCTTTGCCTACTCCTCCTGTAGATAAAGAGCGAGGACTACCACTTTTAGATGTTCGACAAGCTCAGCGACCAATAGAAGAAATGGTTTTACCTGAATCTAGTATCGCACCCATCGAGGAACTTCTTGAGGAACACCGCCGTGTCGATGTACTGAGAAGTTTTGGAATGAAGCCTTCTGGAAAAATTATTTTTCATGGTCCTCCAGGTTGCGGGAAAACCTTAGCAGCTGAGGTCATTGCTTTTGAGCTTGATTTACCTCTTGCAATTGTTCGTCTCGATGCGTTGGTATCTTCTTTTTTGGGTGAAACAGCCGCGAATCTTCGCAAAGTTTTTGATTTTGTTTCTGAACATTCTATGGTGGTTTTATTTGATGAATTTGACGCCATAGGCAAAGAACGTTCTGACTCAGGTGAACATGGTGAGTTACGCCGCGTCGTTAACGCAGTGCTTCAGATGATGGACGCTTATCAAGGGAAGAGTCTAATTTTAGCAGCTACAAACCATGAGCACATTTTAGACAGTGCTATCTGGCGACGCTTCGATGAAAAAATTGACTTCCCATTACCTGATGAGCTGCAAATACAACAAATTCTTTCACTCAAATTGCGTGGTGTACGTCGCCAATTTGAGTTAGATGATAAATCTATCCTCGGGATATTTTCTACAAAGAGTGGCGCTGATATTGAACGTATTGTTCGTAGAGCAGTAAAAAGGATGATCCTACGTAGTCAGGAATTTTTGACCGTTAAGGACTTGAAGCAAGCAGCTTCTCGAGAAAGTTAAAAAAGGGACTAGGAATGGCTAATTATGAACATCTTAAGATTGAAAGAGAACTGCTTGAAAATGAACGTAGAACAAGGAAAGTCAATATCCCAAAACATCCACGAGGTGATCTTCGGGGGCATGGTCAAAAATTATCTAGAGACTTAACTGAATCAATCAGATTCGCACAAAGTCAGCAAACGTCACGTCCGGGTAATTTTGTACTGAAAATTCGTTATACAGGACTTCTCGATATTACCCATCTAAACAAACATGGTATCGAGTTTGTAAGCCAAGAAGACAATCATCTGTGTGTTGTTTTTGTTGATGAAACCGGAATGACTGTGTTTGAAGATCACCTGCAACGCTTAGGTTTGGACGAGACAGAATTGACGTACAAGCAGATTCTCGAGGCCATAGAGGGAATCGATAACTGGACAAGTGATGACCGGAAAAGTTGGGCTCTAAGAAGGCATGGCTTACCAAGGTCAGAGAAGTTTCTCTTAGATGTAGAGCTTTGGCCTGTAGCTGTTGCTCATCACCCAGAGAGATTAAGCACTTGTGATGCATTTGAGCGTTGGCTAGCTCATAACGGAATACGGCGAACAGATAAAGTTAACCTTGATAGCTTAGTAATGTACCGTTTGGAGGTTAACTCTAGTCAGGCTAATCTACTGCTGAATCACTCTGATGTCAGACTTGTTGATCTCCCCCCCAAGAGCGGTATTCGCTATAGCCAACTAAATTGTGACATCAATAGAATTCCTGAAGGAATACAATCCCCTACTCATCAAGCTGCAAGAGTTTGCGTCCTTGATAGCGGAGTAAATACTAACCACCCCCTGTTGGCACCCGCAATTGCGGAAAGTGCAGACTTTATTGGTGATACAGACGGCATGGATTTGAATGGTCATGGCACTGCTGTTGCTGGTGTAGCTCTGTATGGTGACTTGGAAGCGTGTAACTCAACAAATTATTGGCACCCTGAACTTTGGATTTTCAATGGTAGAATTCTTGATGAGAATGCAGAATTTGACTCCAGTTCTATCGAAAAAACTCTCATTGAAGCTGTAACCTATTTTGTCGAAGAACACCAATGTCGGATTTTCAATTTGTCGTTAGGGAATTCCAATGCACCTTACGATAATCGTCATATTCGAGGAATTGCGTATGTCTTGGATAAATTGGCTAGGGACTTCAATATCTTATTTGTCGTTTCTGCTGGGAACTTCTCAGGCTCTATCGATCCAGATGTGCCAAGACATAGCTGGAGAGACGAGTTTCCAGAATACCTTCTAGCTGACGAAAGTATTATCATAGATCCAGCTCCGGCACTAAACGTTCTAACGGTGGGAAGCTTGGCTCGACATAATGCGACTTTCGATGCTCAACGGTATCCTGAAATTGGGCAATTGGCTCCAGCCACAGAAAATCAACCATCCCCATTTACACGTCACGGTCCCACTATTAAAGGTGCAATTAAACCCGAGCTGGTAGCTATGGGTGGAAACTTGGCTTCTCCAATAAGAACAGGCAACGAACTCAATGCAGTTATGCGAGGCATGGGGGTACTGACCTGTAATAGTCGATTCGTTGGGAACACATTGTTTAGCGAAATTAGCGGAACAAGTTTTGCGGCACCTTACATTACCCATCTTGCAGGTCGTTTATTGAATAACTACCCGAAGGCTTCTGCTAATTTGCTCAGAGCACTACTGGTTAATCATGCGAATATGCTGTCGGAGATTGAAAGCAGCTTTCCTGAAGATATGAAGAAATCTTATAGGAGCGCAAATGGACGAGATGCGTTTAGAGATATAGCTGGTTATGGTGCTGTTGATGAGGGGGAGCTTTTTAGATCTTCACAAAATGCCGTTGTCTTAATGGCTGAAGAGAAAATTGAAAACAACTCGCATCACTTTTTCGAACTGCCGCTTCCCGATGATTTTTTAAGGTCTCAGCGTGCTTCCAGAGAAATTAGAGTTACTCTGTCTTATTGTCCAGCGGTCAGGACAACTAGGATAGACTATGTGGCCACTAAAATGTCTTTTAGGTTAGTCAAAGATCAGTCGCTTGAGTCTGTTCAAAGGCATTTCAATCACAGTACTCAGGATGAAACTAAAACCAGAAATGATGATGCTACAAGTAATAGGGACATAAGTGCTGAATTAAGAGGTAAAGGTACAGTTCAATCTTCAACTTGGCGGATTAAACAGCCGAAGCCTTCTGAAAAGTGGTTTGTTGTAATTACTCGACAAGATAGAGATTGGGGTGAGGCGTTGAGTTTCGAACAAGAAGACTATGCCTTGGTTGTGACTGTCACTGATCGAGAGAATGAGGAAGCCCAGCTGTATAGCCAAATATCACAACGCATAGAGCTTAAGGCTAGAGAACGTGCACGGGCTCGAGTGTAGGGAATTCTTGTTCTGTAAAAATCACCCATGGAACGGGAAGATTTAATTTTTCGGGCCATATGTATTAGGAAAAAAGGATGAAACTGCACAGTATTCGGGTTTCAAATTTTCAGAGTTTTGGTGCTGAACCAACAGAACTGACACTGGAAAATATTACCTATCTGATTGGCCCCAACGGGTCAGGCAAGACTGCTGCACTCCAGGCTTTGTGCCGACTGTTTGCATTTGATCCATCATTACGCCGTATTCAGCGCTTAGACTTCCATGTCCCGCACGATGAACAAGAAGCGCCCGAAGAAAGGCAGTTATGGATTGAGGCGGACTTCGTGTTCCCCGAGTTGGAGGATGAAGAAGATAACTCGACCGTTGCTCCCCATTTCAGTCACATGCGCCTTGATGACCCTGACGGAATTCCTAGGGTACGATATCGCCTAAGTGCCACTATGGGCCTGGATGGGGATATTGATGAGACTTTTGTGTATGTGCTTGAAGCTGGCCCGGATGGTTCGCCTCTAAATCCTCAAACGGTTCCAAGGTCTGAACGAAATCACATACAAGTCCACTATCTGCCCGCAAGAAGAGATCCGACTGACCACATAGCATATGGAACGAACGCGCTGCTTGGCCGCTTGCTACGGGCAGTGAACTGGGAAAATGAACGGGAGGAAGTCAAAGGGTTCACCGACCAGATTAGTGAGAGTTTGGCTGCTAATCCATCGGTCAATGCTTTTAGTGCCCACCTGAAGAAAACTTGGGGCACCCTTCATAAAGGCAGCTACTTTACAGATCCCAAGATTACTTTTGTGGCATCTGAGATCGAGGCGTTGCTTCGTCATTTGTCCGTATCATTCTCGCCTGGACATGATGAACATCTTGTCGATTTTTCCAGACTCAGTGACGGCCAGAAGTCGATGCTCTATCTGTCATTGGTTCTTTCATCTCAAGCAATTGGGCGTGCTGTCCTTGCCGGTGAGGACGGCTCTTTTGACCCAGAAAAATTGCGTCCGCCAGTCTTTACTTTGATTGCCCTTGAGGAACCAGAGAACAGCCTCTCGCCTCACTATCTGGGGCGGATTGTCAGCGCTCTGAACTCCATGACGAGCAACGAGGATGCTCAGGCCCTAATCGCTACGCATGCTCCGTCAATGTTACGACGTGTCGATCCGGAACATATTCGATATCTTCGACTTACCGAAACCCGGCAATCAAGAATTACGAAAATCCAATTACCCGCTAAAACCGATGAAGCGCACAAGTTTGTACGCGAGGCTGTCCAGGCATTCCCTGAGATTTACTTCTCACGTTTGGTTGTGTTGGGTGAAGGGGATAGCGAAGAAATTGTACTACCGCGCCTTTTCCAAGCAAAGGGTGCGCCAGTTGATGAATCAGCGGTTACGATTGCTCCGCTTGGAGGTAGGCATGTCAATCATTTTTGGCGCCTGTTATCAGCACTGCAAATCCCATTTTTGACCCTTCTCGATTTAGATGTGGGCAGATATCAAGCGGGCTGGGGAAGAATAAAGTATGTAAATAACCAACTTGGCTTATATCAACCTGAAAAAGTTCTGCCAAATACTTTTTCTTTATCAGATTGGAATGATGACAAAGTACCTGTTCGTACCCACCACTTCTTTGAAAACGGCACTAAGAGTGTATTTGCAGAGCTGGAAATGCGTGGTGTGTTTTTCTCATTTCCAATGGATTTAGATTTTTCAATGCTCCTTGCTTTCCCAGATGCTTACGGTGTTCAGCAGGAAGTTCCGGATGACTCAACAATTAAAGCCGTGTTAGGCAAGAGCCATCATGACCCATCCCAATATAGCTATGACGAGTTAAATCTTTTCTCTACGTATCACAAGCTTTTTAAACTGGGCAGCAAGCCCGCTGCTCATATCGAAGCTCTCGCTCAACTAAGCGACGAGGATTTGCTGGCGAACATGCCTGAATCATTTGGACGACTCACTGATGCCGTGATCGCCAAGCTTGCGGAACTGCCCGAGTGATTGCTGTAGATGCATGGCTGCCTTCGGATGGGCTAACTCTTGAACCCAATGCACTGCGGGCTGCGAAGGAACAAGCGCGCTGTCTTGCACTGACGGCGGGGCCGGGCGCGGGCAAGACGGAAATGCTTGCACAAAGAGCTGACTTCCTCCTACGAACCGGAACCTGCCGTTATCCGAAGAGAATACTCGCTATCTCTTTCAAAGTTGACGCCAGCAAAAACTTGAAGGAGCGAATCCAGCAACGCTGTGGACAAGAATTGGCTTCCCGTTTTGATAGCTACACATTTCATGCGTTTGCAAAGCGTATTATTGATCGCTTCCGAGTAGTGCTTACTGGTAATGATGCTCTTGATCTGGATTATTCGATTGGCGAAAGAAAAGTCACAAAAAGGCAAATTACATTTCATGATCTTGTACCGCTAGCAATTCAAATTCTTAAGGCCTCCACTGTCGCAAGAAATGCCATACGCCAAACTTACAGCGATGTTTTCTTGGATGAATTCCAGGACTGCACGGATCAGCAGTATGAACTCGTGAAGGTAGCCTTCCAAGGTACGAGCATTCGTCTCACTGCTGTCGGTGATACCAAGCAGAAAATCATGGGATGGGCAGGTGCATTGGACGGAATTTTCCAAACGTTCGCTAGGGATTTTTCAGCGGTCCCATTAAACATGTACCGAAACTTTCGTTCAAAACCACGCCTGCTTCGGATGCAGAACGAGATAATTCGCGTGCTCGATCCGGCTTCCGTCATGCCAGATCACCAACTTGCTGGTGAAGAGGGAGAGGTCTTCGCGTGGCAATTCGAGAATGCCCAGGGTGAAGCTGAGTACTTGGCCGATTTGATTGCCGGGTGGATAAGAAATGAACAGGTTCCGTTATCCGAAATCGCCGTATTAGTGTCCAAACAACTAGATCTTTACGCCAATCACCTGATGGTGGCATTGGAAGTTAGGGGAATACCGTACCGGAATGAGCAGGAGATGCAGGATATTACTGTCGAACCTGCCGCAAGGCTCGTTGTTGACTATTTGTCCTGTCTCTATGGCCAGCGAGAGCCCAAAGCCTGGATTCGGCTGATGAATCAATTGATTCCCTTTGCCGATGACGAGGTGCAGTCTAGCGTCAGGCAAAATTTCCAAAGCTTCTTCAAGGAACAGCGAAAAATCATCGCCATGGCCGAGTTGTTGGATGAACCGTTTTCGGGATGGTGGGATTCTGTGTGTAGATTTTTGAAGAAAATAGGAATGGAGACTCTTGTTGCTCTCTCGCCTGACTATGAGTCACATGCCAGATTAGGTGAAGTTGTGGGAGATACCAAAGCGCGCATTGAAGAATTGCTTGAACTTACCCCCGACTTGCCTCAAGCCTTGACTCGTTTCTCTGATGATCAGGCTGTGCGTATTCTGACTATCCATAAGAGCAAAGGATTGGAGTTCGACTCAACGATAATTTTGGCCGTTGAGAACGAAATATTTTTTGGGGATCAAGATTCTAATCTGTGTGCTTTCTTTGTTGGTGTATCCCGTGCCAAGCGTCGGCTTGTTCTTACATACGCTAAACAACGCGACAGGCCCCTTAACTATGCTAAAAGATGGGATGTAATTCGAACTCCACAACAGGAATATCTTCAATATGCAGCACAGTTTATTACCGATTTAACGCACATTTAAAAAGTCATTAGCTAAACTACTCAGTTCAAAACTTGCAAAGCCATAAACCGTCCTCAAAAACGTTCTCTTTACTAAATATAATGCAACATCTAGCGCGATGTCAGCTCCAAAATATACTGGAGCTGACAAAGATTTTTTCTTCTAGTTATTCCCCGAAATTTCCTCCGTCGCCTCCTGACGCAGTTTCTGGGCATCCATTCCGTTTAGCCGTTCAAGGGCTCTGTCTGCGGCACTCTGACGATTTCCATCAACGTTTAGCGTACTTCCTGAGCCTGTGAGTCTTTCCAGATCCAGTGACGGTACTTCGGGTAGGTTGCCTGTTATCGATAAGATACCTATCCATTCATCCAGATTGACTTGGCTCCAATCCACCTGGTTTAACTGACTCGCGGTCAATCCTTCACAGTTTGGAGATTTCGCACTGCCCCAGCCAAGGCCCAATTGCGGACGCACTTGCTCTTGAATGATCCGTGAAAGCGGCGAAGTAAAGCAGCAATATGATTGCCGTTTCTCAACACAGGCACCTAAGAACTTAGACTTGCAGTAAGAGCCCACATAGTGGCAACTCTTCAATACCCGCTTAGCGTTCATCTCAAACTCACTCTGCTCACATTTCCAGATAAGCTGAATGAGGATCATGGTGACTGAGTAAATCATGTAGGCCGTCATAACCGTACTCAGAACCGCGCCCGCAGCGCCACCCAGCGCAAAGTTACCACCCGAAACGACACCATCGGCTCCAACTGCGCCACCAACGTTACTAAACAGTGCCGATTGCGCCCCCGAACCAAAGGTCGTACCTACCCATTCAGCCGTTTTGTTGGTCAACACCTGCATGAAGCCAGTCGCAGCTTGCTCCGCTCCCGCGCCAGCAGCCGTTGATGGCCCAGCCCCCATAAGAGAGTCCCAAGCAGACACAAAGGGCTCTTTGACCGCACTCCAAGTACTCGTGATTGGCTCCCTAAGCGTATTCCAGGAACCATAGATTGCCGACGACGGATTCATGGCCATGACTGCCGTATCAAGCTTGTTGACCGCCACAATCATTGTGATGTAATCCGATAACGACACGCCACTTGGCTTTTCACAGCAATCCACTATACCGCCAACGGCTTTTTTGCACTGGCCAGCATTACCTTTAAAGACCGTACACTCGACGTTATCTTGGCCATCAGCTCCCGTGCATGACATATCATTGGTCATAAACTGCGCCGCATTAAGCATCGCGGCGGCCTCTGCAAAGTTAGCCTGCTTGATTGACTCTGGCTCTAAACAATCTGTGCCCATACAGCGAACTGGCCCCTCACAGTTGTATTGAGTTTCCATTCGTGCATTTTGCACTTCAACGCTTTGTCCACAGTCATACACCAAACTTTGGATATAACAGAAGCCTTCATGACCAGCCCCGCCTTCAGTGCATTCGGTTCTGACATACTGGCAGGCCGGGTTTTGCTCCAGCGCGGCACACGTATTGGTGGTCGTGTTTTGTCCGTTATTGACGATGGTTTGTGTATTACCATTGGCATCTACCCAGCTATCTGAGCTGCCCATGTTGAATTCTGGATGAGCAGTCGAAGCATTGTAGGTCGCTTTTGCCCTCCAGCATGAGAGCCCCAGTCCATCAGAGCTGCCACGACTGGTTAAATGAGCAGGAGACGAAACAACCGTCGGATAAAGGCTTCCAAGATTGGCCAACTCGCCACTACCAACTGTTAACCCGTCGATTCGTTTTATGCCCGTATCCAAACACTGCCACTGCACCGCAGTGAACTGATCCGTTTGCATCAAGCATTGGTCTATGCCCGGATCACTTGATTGATGAACAACGTCTTGCTCTAAGTATTTGCCAGAGAAGGTCAAGGAAGCACTCAGTTTCGCAGGAGCCAAACACTTCTGAACTTCTCGGCTGCAAGTATCGAAATCGACTTTGTTCCAGCCGGACTCACATCTGGAACGCGTGACTTCCTGCGGTTCATGCCACGAAATAATCGACCCATTAACGACCTTGCACAATGAGCCAACCAAGGTTCCTTTTGGACAGGTCATTTCAGGGTATTTAATGGACGGTTTCGTCTCTGTGACCGTCTCCTTGTTGCCCGTCAATGAGAGTGTCGTTTTCCAGCCATTTGCCTTGGACGGCGACTCGGTGATTTTTATCTCAGTATTTTGATTATCAAACACTCTCAGCGTCGCGTTTCCAGTTTGCATGGTACTGCTGTGCTGTGGAACAAAGCTGAGCGTTTCAGAGCTAAAGCAACCGCGCTCAATGGACCAGCTTTGTTGATGGGTTTCAGCGGATACACGTCGTTCTAACTGACACTGAGTAAGCGTGCTGATCTTCTCGCACACCTGGTAATCCGGTACATGCTTGGTTTCAGTAAATGGCGTAATCGTCTGAGTAGGCTCACATGCCTCAAAACTACTCGGCATAAGATTGGATACCACGCACTTTGGATCGCTGGTTTGCAATCCACAGTCATAGGTATCGGTAAAACGAATGCATTCACCTTTATCATTGGTTTCGGCACATTCTGACGACATGAATCCACAGGAAGGATTCGCTTCAAGCACTTGGCAGGCCTGATTTTCAATCCCCTTATAGCTTTCATCATCCACACTGACTTGTACACGCCGACACAAAGGCGATATGCCAGCAACAGGGCTTGGAGCAAAGTAGGATTCACAAACTGAAACACCATTGACCACCGTACATCCGTTGGTTGAAGACGGCTGATCCGTGCATTGAATGCTGTAGTCTGAAAACTTAGTCGGGATATCCGCTGCTTGTTCGATACAGGATTGTGGCGACCAACTATCATTCATCACCACCTTGGTTGGATCAAAGCGCACCTTGATACGTGCATACCCCTCACCACTACCCGTTACCGATACGCGAATTTTTACTGGCACTTCTAAACCGGGCTCTACCGCTTTTAGCTTAGAGGTTAAGTCAGTATTAGGATTGCGCTCCCAACTTGTACTGAGCTCGCAGCGGCCAGCCGTTTCTGGTGGAAAGTTATTGTTCGGCCCAGACCAGACTTTCTGATCACCAAGCCACACTTGCATGTAGTCATCCCATTTGGCGTATTCAAGAACGGCTGAGGTAATCGCATCGGGGTTCACGACTTTGAGTGTGATGGCCTGTTCAAACACTTTACAACGGCCACTCCAGTAGTTGTCGCCAATTCGTCCAATCCAAACTTCAAGACATCCCTCACCACAAGAGCGAAGGTTCATTGGTCCTGAAACATGCTCAATAATGCCTGCCGTGTAATCGTGAGTAATCGTGCAGCTGTTAACCGCTGTATTGAGCCTGTCACATTGCTGGTAGTTTGGGCTGCCTTCACCTTGAGACTCACAGCCGGGGAAGCTTTGCGTTAATAGATTTGGGTCAGTTTGAACCGCATCAGTTAATGCCCAAAGCGGATCATTGACCATATCTGGCCGAGACCTGTCTTTGATTTCCTGTAGCGAACGAAATGCTTCACCCGTAGCGCCACTTTCGGATGCCATGCTCTCTTGGCGCTGTGTCCCCAATTGATTCATGCTGGCATCAGAGCCATAAACGCCCGTTAAGACATCCAATGAGCCCTGATCCATACCAGGGAAAAGCTCTTGCAAGTTAATGGACTCATTACCACTGCCATTCGGCACCGACAATGTATTGCCATTGAGTGCGGGCATCGTCCAGTTTTGCAGCAATTGCTTACCTTCTTGTTGTCCGCTTAAGCCGGATTGGCGCTGCACATCAGCGGCCACACCATGTAAGGGCAGGCACGCCATAGTGATTGATAAAATACCCGCTAAAACTCGGGTAAAAAGTGTTGGTTTCATGGTTAACCTCCCGAGTTACAGCAGTCTTGCCAGCGCCACAAAATGTAGAGCGCATCTTCACCGGCACCGGGGATCGTTCGCCACTCTCCCCATTTCATGGTGCTTTCACCGATGACATGCGCACTTTCAGTTTCCGGTACAGGGAAGAACATACTCATCTTGTATTGGGATTTCGGCAGCATGGGTTCGATAACAGGTCGGCATAGCGCACTGCTCCCCATTGTTCGTCTTGCAAGACCACGCCTGTGTTGAGCCGCGATTGCACGCGCCGCTAAATGGCTGGTGTTTTCTGCTAATGAACCAAAGGCTAAGGTGTGGCCAGATAACGGATAGAGATGGCCCCAACTGCCAGCACACCAAAACAACTGATCGATGGGTTTACCAAGCGTTGATGAAGCAGCGTCAGCGGTACAAGCAGAGATAGCCAATGGATTAGCAACAGCAGCAGCTTCAGGCTGAGTAAAAAAGGCCAGTTCATCGTTCAGCCATGTTGGGTCCAATTCCGACAAATACATCAAGTCAAAATCCATGTAACCATCGGCATTGCAATTGCCATCCATGAACAAATCGAGCATGACCAAAAGCGGAAAGGCGTAATAATGGTAATGATAGAAAGCAAGATCACCGGTATCGTATTCACCTTCACCATGACCACCTTGCAATCGCCTATCACCTAACGGTAAGCGAATCCCTCCCAGTGAAGGCGAACAACCCGGCGTTCTGACCAGTTCAATCAGACGCGCTGGCTCCCACATGCTGGTAACAATACCTGGCCTTGGCACACCTAAGTTGTCTTCACATAAGCAAAACGACTTGTTTGATGCGCCGCTTGGGACACTGCCAGAGCCAAGTGGAAGACCTGCAACCCGGATAGGAAAAATGCATGACCAGCAAACATCCGTCAGCAACTTACCGGACAATAAACCCGCGTCTGGGCAGGTCAGTTCGGCTTTAGCAGAAATAGATGCGCCCAGGACAAACATGACAACGAGAGTCCGCAACAGACGATACGTATTATTGAGCTTTTTCATGAACAAGCTCCTTTGCTGGAATTTCTTCTATTTCAAACGCGAGCCCCTTTGCTTGAACAAACGATGGGGTGACTTGCAGATCAAAGCGCTGCTTTAGCGAGGCATTGAGAAGGTAAACCGGACTGTCCAATGTCTTTTCGAGCGCATTGAGGCTATTCCAACCTTGAGTACGGTCGAGCTGCGTGGTGATAAGCGTAATGCGGCGCAGTGTCCTATCTTGCGTCTCAAGCCAATGCGCAACTGCGTCCACTTCTTCAGCGTTCGACGCATTAAACACCACAAGCTGCTGAGTAAACGGCAAGGCTTTTAGCGGGTTAATACGCGTTCCTGCTGGGATCAATGTTCGGCCATTGGCATCCAATAGTGGCCGCTTCATGACGATGGTTGGATCAACCATTCTTATCCGATACTGCGTGGCTTTGGGTAAGTCAGTGAAAGTTTGGCGAGACCAGAAACGCTCAATGGCTTTTTTCTTTAATGCGCCCAGGTCAATCGACTGTAAACGCTGCATCGCCACTTGCATCAAATCCGGTTCTAAAATGGAATGAATAGGACCGCGTTGACCCAATGAACCGGTATTGCCTGTTTCAATTTGACGCTGCAACCAGTCGTTGCTGTAAACCCCTAGTGCACTTGCAGTCACCTTGTCATCTTCTATGCGGAAAATGGCAGGCACGCTAGTCACCCGCCAGTGCACAAAGGCTTTCGGATCGATTCGAACCTGAGGAACAGGATCAAGCCCCGTCATCAGCGTATGCCAATCACGGATAGCCGCCCCCAAGGTCTTTCCTTCAGGAATTCCCCGAAACAACACAATAGCGCCGGTAGCACTGGCCTCTTTAAATAGCTGCTTCAGTGACGAATCTCCCAGTGAAGACGACGCAAAAATCAACCATTCATCGTTGTGTTTGAGCGACGCAGGTTGTTCAATCGGTGCAAAAGGCTCAATAAATTCAGATGAACCATCCACAGCACTTTGTAAAATGCTGCGGCTCATTTCGACGATCTTTTTGTCTTCGTCAGACAACGGAAAAGGCTCTTGTGCCCAGGACACTTGAACCCAAGCCAATGGCGCAACCAACAAAAATAAGAGACATAGTCTTTGCATCATCTACCTCCTACCAAAGCGGCCAAGCGCGACCGACAATCTGCTCGCGCTTAACGGCGTTCCAATAGCGGGAGTCGAAACTCGTTGCGGCCTCACCGGAAAACCAATACTCGTTTTCTTGCAGCGTCAATGAGCGGCTAAATTCTGTTTCAGCCACACCAAGACGCTGGGCTAATGCCATGCCGGTAGAGACTTCAGCACCATTCACCAGTACATGCTCAGGCGTCACCTTGACTTCATCCCCTGGCATCCCTGTTAGGCGTTTCAGCATCCGAGTACCGTCGTTATATAACGGAGCAAGTCCTTTTGAGTGGAAGGCATACAAACCATCCTTAACGGGCTCTTTATTCCATAGGTCAATCAGATACACCGTGGTATCAGGCAGGCAGCGCTCTTGCTGGGTATCAATACCTATTCGGTAGCGCATCATGGCGTAGGTGCCTACCAAGGCCATGATTAACGCAAGAACAGTCAACCGGATGAGGTATGGCCGCCAAGGCATTCTTTTACGGAGTATCTGCATGAGACACCTCCTTTGAGCCTACTGGCACAAATACGGAATCATCAGCACCCACCACCGCTTGGGCATCCAGCACGATAAAACCGGCTGTTTTTAACTTTTCAATTTGCTGATTGGTCTGAAGCAACCTGGATTCGATGTCTTGTTCGCTGGCATTGGGGCCCAGTGACAACACCGCCTCCCCAAAATCTACGACTGCAATGGGCGTACTTAACGCCAACTGGCTGTGGATGGGTTCGAGTGTTTTCATTAAGAGCCAGCTGGTCATTAAACCGCTGCCTGCAATAGACAAAGTAATAGAGGCCATAAATGGCCAAAGCGTGGTCTTATTCATAGCCTCGCTCCTTCAACAACTGAGAGATGGCATCAGCAACAGAAAGGCCTTTGCGCGTTAACTGTTTAATCGCGTTTACATCTTCTGCACGGGACGAGTACAACAGCTTGTGAAACGGATCGACAATGAGGCGGCCAATCCCGGTGCCCATTTCGGTAATAAAGAAAATCTCGGAATAGACACCCGTGACGGTATGAACCGTTTTCAGGTATTCATAGCCGCCTTCACCTAGTGGCAAGCGGCCTTCTTTTTTGAGCGCGTTGATGGTTTCAGCTTTTTGGCCAAGCAGGTACATATTGGCCGAGTTTTCAGCGATGGCTTTACCTGTTGGGCTGTCATACAAATCGTTGACCGACTGCGTTACCGTTACAGCACTGCCGCCATATTTTCGAAATCGACGGTAACCCGTCTCAATGAACTTACCGACATCACCTTGAGTCAGCAGATCCCAAGCTTCATCAATGAACACAATCTTGCGACGATCCCGCTCACCTAAGTACATCTCTTGTTGGATTTGGTAGATAAGCTGAAGCAACACTACTTGTTGTAGATGCTTACGCCCCTTAAGCTCTTCTAACTCCAGAACGGTGAAACGGTTTTTGAAGCGAATATTGTTGTGGCCATTAAAGAATCGGCCATATTCGCCCTGTGTCGTAAACGGATAGAGCTGCTCACCCACGTCTTGCACACGTCGGTCTTCATGATTTTTTAAAGCCTCTGCCACATCATCAACCAACATGGCACGACCTTTTTTCTCCCACAGTTCACGGGTCTGACGCTTTAGGTTTGCCATCTGAAAATCGGTTAATGACTGCGTAGGTGCGGCCATTGCGGCCAATAACCCAACCAACACATCCGCTTCTTCGTCATAGTCCTCAACGATTTCAAACGGATTTAAGCAAATGCCACTGTCTCGCCCGAACTGTAAGAACTCACCGTCATAGACTTCACACAGCTTTTCATAAGAGCGGCCAACATCAATCACCCAGCATTGCCCGCCTTCTGATAGGTAGGAGGAGATGATTTCGTTCACCAGGAATGACTTACCCGATCCCGATTGCGCCGCGATGCAACAATTGTAATTACTGCCCGAGTCATAAAGGGACACACTCATGATCTGGCCATTACGGGAAACAAAGTTAATCACCGGCGTGCCAGTGCCTTTCCAATCCGCAAACAAAGGCAACAGAGGGATCACATGCCGTGTCGCCATGGTCTTGAATCGAAACAAGTCGTTCATCGCCTGGCGGTCGGCACCAAATGGCAGGGCATTCAGAAAAATGGGCAAACAGAAGTACTTGTCTTCCATCAGCTCAAATCCGAGTTCTTTGAAATAGGTTCGAGCATTTGAAACAGAACTGATGGACGCTTCTTCCGTTGGGGAAAACAGCGTCAAAGTCATATTTGCCCGAATAGGACGATCACCTTCTTGCAAAGCTTCAAAAAGAACATCAAATCTCTTTTTCTTGGCTGCAAGCACCGGCACAAACTTGAGCATCGGGCCATAGGCCTGATTGACCGCCCACTGACGCTTCGTCTCTAAACGAGATCGCATCGCCTCAGCTGAGGGAAAGTGAATGGTGACATTTAGCAAAAAGCTGCCGCGTAAACCGCGACTGCCCGTCATCATATCGCCCGCAAAACTTGCGGCATGACCAAACCAGATCCGCTCAGGCAAGCGTTTAAACGATAAGGTTTTAACTCGGTAATCGCCCAGCATCAGACCTTGGCTATCCACCTTGATAGCTCGGTCATAATCCAACACTTGCTCCCGAAGTGGTTTATCTGCCTCACTGCGGATTGGTGATGGATTACGCCAGGAAGCATCTTTTCCCCAGTTAAGCTGAGCACTTATTGCCGCGAGCCAGTTTCGGTCAGTCATCTCAGTGACGCGAAAACCAACCGTTGCCAGCGCTTGCGAGAAAGAAGCCCGAAGCGCGGATGCTCGACTCAACTCACGCTCCGTCGGAATAGGACTTTCCAAAGGCAATTTGCAGGTGACGATCAGTTGAAAGTTGCGTACCTGAGTCTGGGTCGATTCTTCTATCGATTGAACCGTGCCCCCATCGAGGAAATCCGCACGTTTGCGTATCGACGCCCTAAGCAATGGATCAGATTGACGATGCCGTAAGCCCATCATGCGCTGAAGGTCGGTTTGAATATCAGGCGAGGCGTAAAGGCCAAATTGCAGCAAAGTGTCTTTTGGCCAGTCGTTGTTGAGTAGAACATTAACCCTGTCTGCAACAGACTCATCACCACCCGGCAATGGGTCACATAGAAAACCAAAGCCAACACTTTGGTCTTCCATGAAAAACAGTTGCTCATCGTCTGAATAGGCCAATACTGGCAATAGCTCTGAAGCGCGTTGTCCTGAATACAAAGAGGCTTTCATTAACGCCCCTCCAACCAAGCAGAAAGGTCATAAGGACGACCTCGGCTGATGCGACCATCATTGGCGACAATGAAAGGCACACCTTGAATGCCCAGAATTTGAGCCGTCACCAAGGTACGCTGCATTGGTTCTAAGTTGCAGGCATCATCCTGTTCTAGGTTACCAATCCGGCCATTCAGCAATGCATCGGTGGCCGCTTTCTTGTCACGCGCACAGCCAAGCTGGCGAACCTGACGCTCTGAATCTGGACCAAGCACTGGCACAGGGAGAATTTGGAAGGTGTATTCTTTGGTTAACGGCAGGGCTTGTTTCAAAAGCTCATGGCAATGTGGGCACCGAGGGTCAACAAAGACCACCACTTTCTTTTTGCCTTCGCCTAAAGTCAGTGGGTTCAAATCAGCCATTTTTAAGCCAAGGCGACTTAAGTCCAGCGTGTTTCCCGCTTCTCGAATTTCTTCAAGGCTGGTAAGCGGCTTTTTGGACCAGGCATCATAGAGCGTGCCATCAATGACGAACCGGCCACTGTCTGACATAAAAATAATACGGTTATTGCTTTCGACCGCTTTCATACCCGTGACAGGTAAAGAAACCATGCCGTCAATTTTGCCAACGGGCGACACTTCAGACACAGGTTCAGCTTGAACAAAAGGAGACAGCGCAAGCGCCAGAATAAATGGAGATAGTTTTCGCATGAGGAGTCCTCGTTAATGTAAATCGAGGCTCCAGTCTATGCAGTTGTCCTATGTGGACTCGGTTAGATAGATTGAAGAATTGAATACCTTACTAAATAGCTGCTCCGAAGTGTAGATCACCTGCGAAGGTGAACTCAGTGTTGAATGAGCGATCAGATAAGTCTCCAAACCGCACTTTACAGAAGCACTTGGTGGTTTTGAAACCGCCCCCTACAGGTAGATTTCGAGAGGCCTTCTCTCATCAGAAATACAGATCCAAAAGGTATTAACCTTTTGTTCGTGGCACACGCCAGCACAACACTTTGATTTTATCGCGCTGTTTTTGGTGAACAGGAATAATGCGCCACTTACTAACGGTAAATCGGTGTCACTTTCGATAATCGCGGCAAGGCCGTTGATGGACTTTCTAAAATCGACACTTTCACGATACAGATAAATCTCTAGTGAGCTCAGCATGCCTTTCATGATAGCGCACCGATGAGTTCAGCCAGGTTACTTACTGGCGTGCATTGGGGATTGCGCAGTTCGATATCATTGACGAAGAGTGTCATGTTGGCGGTTGCCACTTGGGCCTGATACTGAGTTATCTTTTCAACGACTTCTGCTCTAACAAAACCTTGAGATGCGCCAGTGTTGTTGAGTTGCTGGCGCTTGGCAGAGAACGTTGAGGGATTGAGTTGATTGAGCTTACAAAATGTGAGTGTTGATAATGAACTCGATTCAGATTGCTTGATTAGCGTTTGCCATTATTGGTTGGTGCATCGTTTGCCATTTTAAATCTCCTTATGGTTGGAGACTTGATCTTATTCTGCGTGTTAGGTGATTAGAATGCGCGGTTTATGAGGCGCTTACGCTCGATTTGCAAGTTCGTCGAGGAAAGCAGATATTCAGAGTAATAAGGCTCTGTTTTGCCGGAGAAATACGATTTTGCATCTGGCTTATCAACCTCCCGCGGGAAACCTACTAAGCGGATGATGTTATGGCAATCTATCGTTGTCGCTGGCAGGTGAAGTTGCGATTCAAAGAGTTGAAATCCCATACAAACTTGCAGAAATTTATGGCGGCACAGAAAGCGATTGTAGATGGTTTGGTATGGTCAAGCCTGCTCGCTCTGATCATTCGGCGAAGCGTCTTTCTTCAAATCATGCCATCAGTCTAGCTATTCAAGGCCGCCAAAAATGTGGAAATTTGGCTGTTGCCGATCTTGAAAGCATCAGCCAGCACGCATGGTCAGAAATAGCGGAGAGGATAGATTGGGCGACCCGTTATATAACGAAGAACGCCCAAAAAGCCCAACAGTCAAAAGACAAACAAAACATCACGTTAGATGGGATACTGCATGGGCTTAATTCTTAAGGTCCAGTCTATGAATGAATGCCCTGAATGCGAAATTTAAAGTTGCCTCATTCAGGAGGCAACCGTAAAAGGAAAATACTAATCCCGAGGAGGGAAGCCTGCTTCAATTAGAGCATAGGAGACCTTTTCAACTGATAATGAAGTTTTTACCGTCACCTTACGAGTCGGAGGATCAGTTAAAACTGTAGCCTCTGGGTCTATATCCTTAATTGCTTTAGTTACCGTCCGGGCGCAGCCCCCACATGTCATATTTTCTAAATGAAATTGCATTTATATACCTCCAGTTTGGTTTGAGTACTTCTGATTGTAGGGCTTTCCACTGTTGTAAGGTCAAGGTCTAAACTCATTTCACTCTGATATCTTTTCACTAAAGATTGACTATACTTTCTGCGTTTTTTCTTAATGACAGATTTCTTACTATAACGTAAAACACCGGCGTAAGTAGTAATCCAAAGAAGGTTACACCAAGCATACCGGCAAACACTGCAATACCCATGGCGTGACGCATTTCTGCTCCAGCACCACTAGCTAGTACAAGAGATATCACACCAGCAATAAATACAAGAGAAGTCATCAAAATAGGACGCAAACGTAAGTACGCTGCCTCGAGTACGGCCCCAAGCGGTGATCGTCACTAATTCTCCTGAGTCCTTGCAAAATCAACGATTAAAATGGCATTTTTTGCGGCCAGCCCGACTAAAACAACGAAGCCAATTTGAGTATAGATGTTATTATCACCGTTTAGATCCATATACCGCCAATTGCAGAAAGGAGTGCCATTGGTGCAATAAGCAGCACAGCAAATGGAAGCGACCAACTGTTGTACTGAGCGGCAAGAATCAAGAATGCAAAGAATACCGCCAATGGGAAAATATACAGTGCGGAATTGCCCGCTAATTTTTCCTGATAGGTCAGATCAGTCCATTCGTACGCCATACCTTCAGGTAGATTTTCCTTAACTATTTTCTCAATAGCATCTGTAGCCTGACCAAAAGAATATCCTGATGCAGTACCTCCCGTAATATCAGCGGATGGATAGCCGTTGTATCTCATAACGCGATCAGGATCTGAAGTTAGTTTGATATTGATCAATACTTATAAAGGGATCATATCACCAGCAGAATTCCTGACTTTCAATAATCCAATATCGTCTGCCTGCATACGGAATGGGGCATCAGCTTGAGTTATTACACGGTAGGTACGGCCAAATCCATTAAAATCATTGACGTAAAGCGATCCCAAATTTACCTGTAATACATCAAAAATGTCGGTCAAAGCTACCCCCTGAGATAGTCCGGATCTGCTCCAGACTGATACCTAATACTTTGCAACTTAGTATAAGCTGCAACCGCTCAACTTGCTCCTGCCTTTATTGCCTTTAGTTGTTGCTATAACGATCAGGAGCAGGTAAAAGACCCTGAGCCTCGTAGAACCCAGGGAGTCCTCGTTAGCTTTGCAAGCTCGCCGGTTTTCATACTCATCTACACACGCATGGAGGCGACTGCCACCATGCGTCATTTCTTGGTACGAATATCCAATACCAGTGCCAGTAGGGAAAAACTAACTATCGACTCGCTTGCGCCACACCACTTGGTGTGCTCTCTGTCCACCCGCCTCCCAGAGCCTTGTAGAGCGCGATAAGGTTGCTCAACCGAGCCAGACGCGTACGCACCAACGTCTGCTGCGCGCTGTACAGCGTACGCTGCGCGTCAAGCAAGGTGAGGTTATCGTCCACACCTTCCCTGAAACGTTGCTCGGCCAGGTCATACATGCCCTGACTAGCAGCAACCAGGAATTGCTCTGAACGAATCTGCTCATCAAGTGTTCGCTTGCCGGCAAGGCCATCAGCCACTTCACTAAAAGCAACTTGAATGGACTTCTCGTAGTTGGCGATCTCGATGCGCTTTTTTACGTGCGCCACATCCAGATTGGCGCGCAACGCGCCACCCCGGAAAATAGGCACCGTAATCTGCGGCAAGAAGCTTCAGGCGCGCGAACCCGATTCGAAGAGCCCATCAAGCGATGCGCTTGCCGTCCCCGCCGAACCCGTCAAGCTGATGGTGGGGAAGAAAGCGGCTCGCGCTGCTCCGATACTGGCGTTGGCACCCAGAAGTACCTGCTCGGCCGCGCGCACATCCGGTCGGCGCACGAGCAACTCAGAAGGTAGGCCACTGGGCAGTTCGGTCGGCACGATGCCATCCGGCAGCACTATGGCTTTGTCAAGTTGCTGCGACAGCTCAAGCGTCAGCGGCTGGCCGAGCAGTAGCACTAGCGCGTTTCGGTCTTTGGCCGTTTGACGTGTGTAGTCCGCGAAGTTGGCCTCGGCTGTACGCAGTACAATTTCCGAGCGGCGCACGTCAAGTTGCGTGGCATTGCCAGCCTCGAACAGTTGGGCAGTAAGTTCATGCGAACGCTTTTGCGTGCCGAGCGTCTCGCCTGTTAACTGCAGTAACTCCTGGTCAGCCCGCAACGTGAGATAGGCGTTAGCAACCTCAGAGATCAAACTCATCTGCGTCGCTATGCGAGTCTCGTCCATAGCCAAGTAGGAAGCCAGCGCTTGGTTGCTGAGGCTGCGGATACGGCCCCAGACGTCCAGTTCCCAGGCAGCGGTCACCCCAGCAACCTCGTAACGACGCACGACGTCGGCAGCGCCGGTGTTGCTGAGATCGGCTGGCAGTCGTTCTGCGGCCCCTCTGCCGGATACCCCCAAGTTCGGGAGCACCTCAGCGCGCTGAATGCGGTACAGTGCCTGCGCCGCCTCAACGTTGAGCGCAGCTTTGCGCATGTCGCGGTTGCTCTCCAGCGCGATACCGATCAATTGTTGCAACAGCGGGTCGCGGAAGAAATCTCGCCAGCCGATATCGGCCGCGTCCGTGACTGGGGCCTCTGGCGTCGCTTTCGCCGGTTCTGCATAGGCCGCGCCCGAAGGATATACTATATCAATCGGCGCTGGCGGCCGATCGTACTTGGGTGCCATGGAACAACCGGCTAACGCTATCGCGAAAGCTACCGGTGCCAAGCTCTTGGCAGGTTGTGTGAGTGCGAAAGGTTTCTTCATCTCAAAATTCCTCCTGGCCGTTATGCTTGTCGCTCATACCGACGCGGGCTTGACTGGCTTCACGACGCAACGCCAGCTTGCGCACTACGACGTAGAACACCGGCGTGAGCACCAGACCGAATGCCGTCACGCCCAACATGCCGGCGAACACAGCGATACCCATTGCGTGACGCATCTCGGCACCCGCTCCACTCGCGAGCACCAGCGGTATCACGCCAGCGATAAAAGCCAGTGACGTCATCAGAATCGGGCGCAGCCGCAGCCGCGCCGCTTCAAGCACGGCCGCCAACGGATCGACACCTTCACTCTCCTTGGCACGGGCAAACTCCACGATCAGAATTGCATTCTTGGCTGCCAGGCCTACGAGCACCACGAAGCCAATTTGCGTGAAGATATTGTTGTCGCCGCCCGTAAGCCAAACACCGGCGATCGCCGAAAGCAACGCCATGGGCGCGATCAACAGAACAGCGAATGGAAGCGACCAACTGTTGTACTGAGCTGCCAGGAACAAGAATGCCAACAGCACTGCCAACGCAAAAATGTAGATGGAGGTGTTGCCAACCCGCTTTTCTTGGAACGTCAAGTCAGTCCATTCGTAGGTCATGCCGTCCGGCAGCGATTCGCTCACGATCTTCTCGATCGCGGCAGTAGCCTGGCCAGACGAATAGCCCGGTGCTGGTCCGCCGCTGATGTCAGCTGATGGGAACCCGTTGTAGTGCATCACTCGATCGGGACCGGAGCTACGTGAGATCGTCGCGATCGCGCTCAACGGGATCATGTCCCCCGAAGCGTTCCGCACCTTCAGCATGCCAATGTCTTCAGCCTGCATACGGAACTTCGCATCGGCCTGCGTCATCACTCGGTAAGTTCGGCCAAATCGATTGAAGTCATTGACATAAAGCGAGCCCAGATTGATCTGCAGCGTGTCAAAAACTTCGGTCAGCGACACACCTTGCGACTTGGCCTTTACGCGGTCGATGTCCACCTGCAACTGTGGAGCATTGGCCTGGAAGCTGGCCAACATGTTGGCCAGCTCAGGCGCTTGCATGGCTTTGCCCATGATCTGACCTTGGGCCTGTGCAAGTGCGTCTGGCCCCAGGCCCGCACGGTCTTCGATCTGCAACTTGAAGCCGCCCATTGAACCCAGGCCAGGCACCGGTGGCGGAGGAAAAATCCCGACGAAGCCGTCCGGTATTTGACTGAATTTGCCCATGAGCCTGCCTTGAATGGCGAACGCCGACAACGACGGGTCCTTTCGTTCGTTGAAGGGCTTGAGCATGGCGAACACCAGCGCGGTGTTGGGCTGATTCACTGGGCCGTTGAAGGAGAAGCCGGGGAATGCCATCACGCTTTCGACGCCAGGCTCGGCAAGCGCGATCTTGCTCATTTCCTTGACAACCGCGTCGGTGCGGTCCAGCGAGGCACCAGTCGGAAGCTGGGCGATGCCCACGAGGTAATACTTGTCCTGTGCGGGCACAAAGCCGGCAGGTACCTTATGAAAGCCCAGCCACGTCAACCCCAGGAAACCGACATAGAGCAGCAGCACCACAGCACTTCCGCGAACTGCGCGGCGCACGCCTCCGACATAAGCATTCGAGGCGCTGTCAAAGAAGCGGTTGAAGCGGCGGAAGAAGCCACCAAACAGGCCGTCGATGAGGCGCGTGACTCGATCGGGCTGGGCCGCGCCATGATGCGGCTTGAGCAGGATGGCGGCCAGCGCGGGCGACAGTGTGAGCGAATTGATCGCCGATAGGATGGTCGAGAACGCGATGGTCAGCGCGAACTGGCGATAGAACTCGCCTTGCAGCCCAGACAGGAACGCCGAGGGAATGAAGACCGCCGCCAGCACCGAGGTGATGGCCAGGATCGGGCCAGTAACCTCGTCCATGGCTTTGAGCGCTGCGTCCTTGGGCGACTCGCCAAGTGCCATGTGGCGCTCCACGTTTTCTACCACGACGATGGCGTCGTCCACAACAATGCCGATTGAGAGTACGAGGCCGAACAATGACAGTGTGTTCAACGAGAAGCCGAACATGTGCATTACGGCGAAGGTGCCGACCAGCGAGACCGGCACGGCGATCAGCGGGATGATCGACGCTCTCCAGGATTGCAGGAACAGCACCACCACGATCACCACCAGCAGAATCGCCTCTAGCAGCGTGACCGCTACAGACTGAAGCGAGGCCCGCACGAAGACCGTAGGATCGTAGGCGATCTTGTACTCGATGCCCTCTGGAAAGCTTGCTTGTAGACGATCCATCGTCGCGCGTACCGCGCTAGACACATCTAGTGCATTGGAGCCAGGCGTCATCAGGATCTGAATGCCAACCGTGTTGCCGCCATCAAGTTGGGCGCGCATGGTGTAGTTCTCCGCACCTAACTCCACACGTGCCACGTCGCGCAAGCGTGTAACCTGGCCGTGGGTGCCAGCCTTGATGACGATATCGCCGAATTGCTCTTCGGTGGTGAGACGCCCGAGTGCGTTGACGGTGACCTGAAAGGCAGACGAGGCGTTAGGCTGCTGACCGATAGAGCCGGCCGCAACCTGCACGTTCTGCTCCCGAATGGCGGCGACCACATCGCTAGCGGTCATGCCACGAGACGCAACCTTTTCGGGGTCGAGCCAGACCCGCATCGCGTACTCACCCTCACCACCAAGCAACACGTTGGCGATGCCCGGCAGGCGTGCCAGTTCGTCACGGACGTTGAGCATCGCGTAGTTGGACACATACAGCGGGTCGTAACGATCCCCTGGCGATAGCATGTTCACAACCATCAGGATGTCGGGCGCGGTCTTCTCAGTCACAACGCCGATGCGTTGGACCTCGGGTGGCAACCGGGGTAGCGCACGCGACACCCGGTTCTGCACCTGGATTTGCGCGATATCGGCGTTGATGTGTTGCTCGAAAGAGATGGTGAGCACCATCTTTCCGTCCGTGGACATCTGGGACTGCATGTACATCATGCCTTCCACGCCGTTGATGGCTTGCTCTAGCGGCGATGCCACGGTGTCGGCAATCACTTGCGGATTGGCGCCGGGATAGCTCGCCGTGACCTGTACCGTTGGGGGGGTAACCTGAGGGTACTCGCTCAGTGGCAACTGGAAGTAGCTGATCGCGCCCGCGATCAGCATCAGCACCGAAAGGACGATTGCGAAGATAGGGCGGTTGATGAAGAAACGGGGGAAATTCATTTGCGAGCCTCCGCTGAGCCAGCTGCGCTGTCAGCCTTGACCTGATCGGCCCCAGCCGCCCCAGCGGCCTTGGCAGACTCCGCAGGGACTGCCGGGGCACTAGCCGCAGTCTTAGTCGCGTCGGGAGCGCCGGCGGCCGGTGCTGCCGGCCCCTGCATGGGCACCATGCGCGGCGTGACAGTCATACCAGGTCGTACGAGGCCTTTGATTATGATTTTTTCGCCACCCTGCAGGCCACCGTTTATAACGCGCAGACCGTCGACTACGGGACCCAGCTCAATCGGACGATACTGAGCTTGGTTGTTTTCACCCACGACCAGAACATAGTTTCGGCCTTGATCGGTGCCAACCGCTTGGTCGTCGATGAGGACGGCCTGCCGAGAGCTTGCGGTGGAGAGCTTGGCCCTCGCAAACAGCCCAGGCGTCAGCCGTCCATCAGGGTTGGGGACGACCGCGCGAGCGCGGATCGTGCCGGTACTTCTATCAATCGCATTGCCGACGAAGTCGAGCACGCCCTTGTACGGAAAGTTTCTGTCAGTGCTCAAGCCTACTTGAACGGGCAACGAAGCATGAGTCCCTGAACCAGGTCTCGAGCGGCTCACCACATTGACGTAGGTTGCCTCATCGATGTCGAAATAGACGTGCACAGGATCGATGGACACGATCGTGGTAAGTAGCGTGGCTGCTCCTGCACCGCCGCCGCTGACCAGGTTGCCCTCGGTCACCAGCACTCGGTCCACGCGCCCGGCAATTGGTGCCGATACCCGCGCGTAGGACAGGTCGAGCTGCGCCGCTGCGACTGTGGCCTTTGCCGCCTGTACCTGCGCCTGACGCGCATTGCGTGCGGAGACTGCATCGTCATAGGTCTTCCGAGACAGGGCGCCAGTGGCAACAAGCCGCTCGGCACGATCAAAGTCGGCCTGAGCCTGACTGGACAGCACCTCAGCCTGCCGCAACTGCGCCGTGGCGGTGTCGAGCGCGACTTGGAAAGGCCGTGGGTCAATCTGGAACAACAATTGCCCCTTGCGTACCAGACTTCCCTCGGGCACGCTCACCGCGTCGACGGCCCCCCCACACGCGAGCGCAACTCGACCACCTTCGGTGCGGCCAAAAAGCCGGTGAACTCAGTTGACGGCGTGATTGTGCGCGTGATGGCCTCAGCCACAGGCACCTGCGGTGCCATCGGTGCGCCAGCTGGTGGTGCTGCTGGTTTACTTTCATCCTTGCCATCTCGGGCAGCCACCGCTATCCCCCCGACGGCCGCGATGACGCTAGCTACCAAAATGATCCTGATTTTTTTATGCATGGAAGTTACCTTTTTTATTACGGGGCTTCGGTCCATCCGAAGCGGTTCGCATATGTTTCTAAAGGCTAGCCCTTACAACCACGTCAAGGTCAAGCCTTTTTCGATGACCATGACGAGCATGGGACTGGACTACAAGCTCTGGAACCTTCCGGCCTCCCGGTGAACGCATGAGATGCAGTTACGGCCGAAAGGGACGCATCTGAGCCCATTATCCACGTCCGATCATCCCATCTATTTAAACTCGTTGTTCTAAAGGCATTCGTTTATCGCCTAACATCGATGTTTTCGGAGATCGATTTACAGATGAAGATATGGAAGGGCTTGGCGCCGCAACAACGGCAGTTCAAGCCCTCTGCAATACCTCAATGGGCATCCTGTACGGACACAGAGCTTTGATGACCTCCGTTCTGGCCATCGGCTGGCTCTTGGGCACCCTTAAAGCGGAGTAGGCGCAGCGCATTGAGCGTGACCAAAGCGGTGGCACCGGTGTCGGCCAGCACAGCAACCCAAAGGCCAGTGATACCCAGCACACTGGTGACTAGGAACAGGCCCTTGAGGCCAATGGCGAACACTACGTTCTGGTGGATGTTGGCCATCGTCGCGCGGGACAGCGCCACCAGGTGCGCAACGTCCGTGACGCGGCTCTTGAGCAGAGCAGCGTCTGCGGTCTCTAGGGCCACGTCGGTGCCGCCGCCCATGGCGATCCCTACATCGGCGGTCGCCAAGGCCGGCGCGTCGTTGATGCCGTCGCCGACCATCGCCACCTTCGCGTCGCGCTTCAAGTCGTTGACCAGGCGCAACTTGTCTTGCGGAAGCAACTCACTCTCCCACTCGATATCCAGCTTGCCGGCGATGGCCTGCGCAGTTCTCCGATTGTCACCGGTGAGCATGACCGAGCGCACACCCATCGCCTTGAGCTGGGCCACGCCTTCGCGGGCGTCACGGCGAGGTTCGTCACGCAAGGCCAACAGGCCCATGACATTCTTGCTTGCTTCGTCGAACAGAACCACCACCGTCTTGCCACCATCTTCCAGCTTGGCGATTTCCTGCTGGTGCGCGAGGGTCAGCGTGGCCATCTGCCCTGCATGGACGGGCGATCCCACGGCTAGCTTGCTGCCGTTCACGGTAGCGCGAACTGCCTTGCCCGGGATAGCGAATGCTTCGGTGGCTTGTGGAACCTCCACATCGAGGCTCTTGGCGTGGGCAACGATTGCCTTCGCCAACGGGTGATTCGATCCAGACTCGACGGCGGCGGCGAGCGCCAGTACCTGTTGCTGCTTGGATTGCCCGAAAGGCACGACTTCAGTGATGCGCGGCTTGCCCTCTGTCAGCGTGCCAGTCTTATCGAAGGCGACTGTGCGAACGCGACCAATGGTTTCCAAGGCGTTGCCACCTTTAATCAGCAAACCTCGGCGAGTAGCAACAGCCAGTCCCGAGGCAATGGCCGCCGGCGTTGACAAAACCAAGGCGCACGGGCACGCGATTAGCAGCAAAGCAAGACCACGGTACAGCCAAGTGCCCCAATCACCACCCATGGTAAGCGGGGGAACCACGACGATCAGCGCCGCGATGGCCATCACGGCCGGGGTGTAGTAACGGCTGAACTTTTCGATGAAGCGTGCCGTCGGCGCCTTGGAGGATTGAGCTTGCTCGACGAGCTGGATGATGCGCGAGATGGTGTTGTCCGATGCAGCCTTCTCAACCAGAACTTCAAGCACACCGTCGACGTTGATCGAGCCGGCAAATACGTCATCGCCACCGGCCTTTTGACGCGGCACGGACTCCCCTGTGATCGGAGATTCATCGAGACTGCTTTCGCCGCGGAAGATCTTGCCGTCAGCGGGCACTCGATCACCCGGGCGCACCAAAACCCGGTCGTTCACGCTCAGGGAGGCAGCGGGCACTTCGCGCTGCCCACCATTGGCGTCGAGCAAGACAGCAGTTTTAGGCACCAGAGAAGCCAGCGCTTTAATGCCGGCGCGGGCGCGGCCAGCGGCCACACTTTCAAGCAGCTCGCCGACCGCGAACAGGAACACCACAGCAGCGGCCTCCTCGGCCTCGCCAATCACGAGCGCGCCCAGCGAGGCGACAACCATCAGTGTTTCGATGGAGAACGGGGAGCCAGATATGGCCAGCGCGAAGGCTTTGCGCGCGAACGGGAGTACGCCAGCGATCACGGCAGCGGCGAAGATCCATTCGGCATAGCCGGGGATAAATTGAGCAACTGCATAGGCCGAGCCCATGAGAGCTGCTAGGCCCTGCACATGCTTACCCTTCTTCGTCTGCCACCAGCGTTGAGTGATAGCTGAGGGCACGCGGGCAGGCGCGGCAGGCGAGGATCCATCAAGGCGGCGCACGTCGGAGACGCCGAAACCCAGGCTTTTGATGGTCTTCTCGATGTCGCCAATATGTGTAGGACTTCCAGACGCGAGCGTCAGCTCAAGCGTTTCTGCCGTGAAGTTGATGCGGGCATCTGATACGCCCGCCATGCGAGCAAGAGCCGTTTCAATCTTGCCAACGCAGCTCGCGCAGTCCATGCCTTCCACGTGCATCGAAACGTTGGGTGGGTTACCAGGGGGCTCGCGGCGAGCGTGTGAGGTGTGATCATGTCCACTGCAGGAGCCGTGTTCATGCCCGCCGTTTGTCTTTTGCGTGTGGCCGTGCCCATGATCACCGCCGCAAGCGTGACCATCCTTGTGATCTTCGCTGTGGTCATGTGCATGGACCGATTGGCGCGATACGGCCGCAATCGAGAGCGACGACACTGGCAGTTCTTCCACACCGAACCCCAAAGTTTTGATTTTCTTAGCTACATCGCGAGCAGTGAAGCGGCTTTTCAGATTGCGAGTCAACGTCAGCGTTTCACTAGAAAAATTGACTTGCACGTCCGTCAGCCCATCCATTCGGGAAAGGGCCTTCTCGATTTTGCCGACGCAGCTCGCGCAATCCATGCCCTCCACACGGAAGCTCAGCTGCTCCCTAGCCTTGTCCTGGTACTCCGTTATTTCCCTTGTCATATCTACCTCCAAGTTCTCTGAACACTTTGCAAGTTAGGTTCGCCGCACGCCGCACATACTGCTTAAATATAACAAACACATGAACATACATCCATGTGTTAATCATTAAAAAAGAAGGCTGTTGTCCTTCTGTTTACGATCGTCTGTGGTTGTGGCGTGCGGCGTGCGGCGCACGTGCTTACAGTTTCGACACATTTTCAAAATGCAGATTGAATTTTAGCACACATATGAAGATATGTTCAATTATTTAATTCATGAAGTTAGCATGGTTAATTTCTACGCTCACGATGGGGGGGAGTGAAAGCTGGCGTCGGCTGATGAGGCCCAGGGGATTGAGTGCGGTCAGATTCATACAACCGTCACCCAAACATCACGCATGGGCGAAGTCGCGCTTACTCAGGACTGGGATGGCGCATTACAGTTGCTGACGGGCTGGCACCTCTCTTGCGCAATCGCGAAAATGCCCAGCAAAAAGTAGGCATCTTTGCGTTCGACGCAATTCGCAATCATTCCTCAGAGAAGTGACAGACCATGTCCTGAAACACTTGACTGATGTGCTCATCCGCGATGCCGTAGAAGATATGTTTCGCCTGACGTTATCCACGCACAAGTCGAGCTCCACGCAGGAGCCGCAGATGATGACTGACCAAGAATTGGGATAGATCGAGCGTTTCTGCGATGTCGCCCACCGCGACTGATCCGCGCATGCACTGTAGCAGGATCTTCAGGCGCGATTGATCTCCTAACAGGAGAAAAGTCTCAGCGAGAACAGCGACGTCACTATGAGAGAGCGCCAAGAGCTCTGGGGCCGAACGCTGAGCATTGGTGGCGCAATTCTGAGCATTGTCGCCATTGGCGTGTTTTCGAGAAGTCATGGATTTCTTGTCCCTGAGCTGCCAGCACTACGCTGGCTGCAGCATCAGTGTTGATGACCCGGGACGGAATGGTCGTGCTTATGACCCTTTTCATGGCTGTGGCTAGTGTCATGCTCATGTGGGGTGTGCCCTTGCGGCCCACCTGTCGGCTGCAAGCTGCAAAGGTTCTTTTCACCAGGAGAGTTCCATTCGATCCCGACCGTCACGTGCTCGATGCCAAATTGCTCTCGAAGCACCACCTCTACGCACTTGACCACGGTGCGCGCTTCCTCAGCCACACTAGGGCGAACGTGCAGCGTGGCCATCGTGCGACCAGAGGTAAGCTGCCATACATGCACATGACTGACGGCCGCCAAGCCAGGCACCGCGCCCATCAGGCCTTGTTCCACCTGCTCCGGAGAAGCGTCCTCGGGCGCACCTTCGAGCAAAATGTGGATCGATTTCGCCAGGAGCTTCCAGGCGCTGCGCAGGATCAGGGCTGCCACCAGCACCGACAGGATGGGGTCAATTGGCGTCCAACCAATGAGATAGATGACCACTGCAGCGACGATGGCACCGACCGAGCCCAGCAGGTCGCCCATCACGTGCAGGATGGCCCCCTTCACGTTGACGTGATCGGTCTCTCCGCGGGTCATGATCCACAACACCAGAACGTTTACCAACAATCCAAGCACGGCGACGATCATCATCGGGCCGGCAAGGATGGCGGGCGGAGCTTGCAGTCGCTCCCATGCTTCATAGGCGATCCATGCCACGATCACAAAGAGCGTCACAGCGTTCAGGAAGCCGGCGATGACCTCGAACCGAAGGTAGCCAAAGGTGCGCTTGCTGTCAGCTGGTCGGCGCCCGAACCGGAATGCCGCGTATGCCAGAGCCAGCGCTGCTGCATCGGTCAGCATGTGGCCCGCATCGGCCAGAAGGGCCAGCGAGCCCGACAGCACGCCGCCGACAGCCTCCACGATCATGAAGCCGAAGATCAGGAAGAAGGACAGCAAGACCTTGCGTTCGTTAGCGCCGGTCACTTTTGGAGTGTGGTCATGGTCGTGACCATGTTCATCGTGCGATTGGGACATCAGGGCCTCGCGCAGAAATTAGGTGGTTGACTGTACGTAAAATATAATACATGAACATATGTTTATGCAATGTATTTTTAGCAAACCATACTAAGGACTGCGAAAGATGAGTGGCGGCGATGCGGCTATTTAGTACGCCTATCCTCTTGGCCACACCCTGTGCAGGTCGTCCACAATCAGGTCGTGATGATGTTGGCCCAGATCCAAGTGCTGACGCAGATAGAGGATGACCCGCCGGAAGGTTCGGATGGTCGTGAGCCAGATCGGACGGGGCGCTGGCTGGCCAAAACCGCAGCGCGAGCACCACGCAGGAAAGCGCCTGAAAACATCTAGGAGATTTCAATCATGGACACGAACTTCGACGTCATCGTCATCGTCATCGTCATTGGCGCCGGGCCTGGTGGCGACATCGCAGCGATTCGCGCCGAGCAGTTAGGCATGAATGTCGCCTGCGTCGATGCCTGGAAAACCAAGGAAGGCAAGCCTACCCAAGACGGTACATGCAACAACATCGGGTGCATCCCGTCAAAGGCGCTGCTGCAGTCGTCCAAAAACTTAGACCAAGCCAAGCACCACTTCGGCGCGCTCGGCATCATGTCCACGGGCGAGCTACGCATGGACGTGGCTGTGATGCTGGAGCGCAAGAATCAGGTCGTGAAGTCGAGCAACGAAGGCAAACTCTATCTGTTCCGAAAAAACAAGGTGCAGTTCTTAAACGGTCTGGCGTTTATGACTCGGGCCGCCGTCGGCCTTGAACTGGATGGGCGCGGAGCCGTCGTGGTGAACGGCGAATGGCGCACCAGCGTGCCCAGTATCTGGGCCATCGCCGATGTGGTGCGCGGCCTGATGCTAGCGCACATGGCAGAGGAAGAAGGTGTCGCTGTGGTCGAGCGCAGAAGGTGTCGCTGTGGTCGAGCGCATTGCAGGCCATCGCGGTCATGTCGATTTCAACACGATCCCCAACGTCATCTACACCAGCCCGGAAATCGCCTGGGTAGGTCGCACCGAGCAGCAGCTCAAATACGCGGGCGCAGCATATCGTAGCTGTACATTTCCGTTCATGGCTAACGGTCGCGCGCGTGCATTGAGCGAGACAGCGGGTCTCGTCAAGGTGATCGCAAATCCTACGACAGACGAAATCCTCGGCGTACATGTAGTCGGCCCGCAGATCAGCGAACTTGTGGCTGAGGCGGTCATCGCGATGGCATTCAATAAGGCCTCACTTGCGGTCGATAAGCGCGCTGAACTTCTGATTGATCAGAATTGGACCCGCATTCATCTCATTGAGTGTAGCCGCGGGCGGTCATACGGCCCCAGCTTGTAATAGATCGCAATCCGCATCGCAACGAGCGCTTCGCCCGCGGCTAATCGTCGTTGTGCTCTTCGACGATGTGAGTGGACATGTCCAGCAGCACTTGGTTCACATGCTTGTCGTCCACCTCATAGAAAATTTGCTTGGCCTGGCGCACCCCCTTCACAAGGCGGGCTCCACGCAGCAGCCGCAGGTGGTGACTGACCAGCGACTGCGAAAGCTCGAGGGATTCCGCGATGTCCCCAACCGAGGAGGAACCCTTCATGCAGCACAGCATTATTCTCAACCGAGACGGGTCGCCCAGTAGGCGGAAGGTCTCGGCCAGGATCGTAACGTCATTCTGTGACAAAGAAGCCAGATCGTCGCTTGCACCGCGGGGCGCGTTAACTTGTTTGCGTAAAGTCATTTCTCAAAAATTCCAACTCTCGAACAGCTACTCATGCCGTTCAGAATTAACGAGGCTGCGATAATTTGATCGCACTCGCCGACAAAGATCAGGAGACAGCCTGCGAGCCAAGGCGCGCCGCGTCTATGCGCAGCGAAATCGTCCAAACCAGCAGCGCTCAAAATAGGGCTTAACCTTACAACATAGTAACCCTCAAGTACCCTGTATGTCTAATTTCAATTTTGAGAAGACACCTTGAGCATGCCATTAACAAGTGCTGGTCGTGCCACCGTAGCAGCGATCAGCCTGCCCATCGAGGGCATGACCTGCACGAGCTGCATCGTCCGAATCGAGTGCGCCCTGACCAAGGTGCCTGTCTCTTGATCACATCTCATTGATCAAGAGACTTGGCTAACAGGTAACCTTCAAGGATGGTTTGTGGTAAAACTATCCTTCCCATAACCGCTCCCTGCCGACTCGTCCCGTCCTTTTTGAATCAAACCAACCCACTAATTTTCCGAGACTTATACAAACCCAATAAACACTTGGAGTTCGCTTCGGTACTTTTTTCTTTTCGACTTTTGACCACAGCAGCTTCCAATCACTCACAAACTTACTTGTTAGCACTGATTAAACCCGATTTCAGATAATAAGTGCGACATTCATGGAAAGGTGTAGAAGAGGAGGCCAACTGCTAAAAGTGGTACGCTCTTCTCGTCAAAGAAACAAGCAGT
>NZ_JACSOE010000023.1:0-63524 GCF_014349115.1 Alteromonas sp. BZK5
ATTGACTTCACGAAAAAGCCGAATATATGGCAGCAATGAATCACGTTATTAAATCAACACGGTGTCTTGCAATCGGAGAGGGTCCATATATGGTATAAGAAGGGCGAGGGGAATGACTGACGTTATCATTCGCTCTTTAGAATGCTTTTTACGTTCTCGTAGCGAGAATACTGATCTTCTGACAAAGCTGCCGACTCGAGTGTTTCTCTACATTTTTTGATGGCCGAAAGGGTGTCGGGAAGCATAGGCGCGTTAGCTTTTCGGGCCCTTACTATTGCTTGAAGGTAGTTAAGCGCAATAGAGGGATTTTTAGGCATGACGCGGAACGCTTGAGCAAATGTTGTGTAAGACTGCTCTAAATTACCCCGTTTATACTGTGCAACGGCGGTGTTGTTAAGCATTTTAGGGCTTAGCGTAATCGCTTCTTTTTCTTCTTTCTCTTGTTTTAAATAGGTGGCCATGAGGTTTAATTCATCGTTCTCCTCATCCTGCCTTGAGGAAATGGCGTCTAAAATCGCAAGGGACTCTTTCTTCATTCCTACTTCATGAAGGGCTTTGGCTCTATCAAGCAAGGCTTCTGTGGAGTGGTGTTGGGCATGATCAATGTGAAAATCTGACAACAGCATTTGTGCTTTCACTGTGTCGTCTTTCAAATAATGAAGACGCGCGTCAATCACCGTCAGCTCATCGTTTAAGGCTGCTTTCGGGTGAGCCTTTTTCAACTGTCGCAAATACTCATTAGTTTGTTTAACTATGCTGTTTACGTGTTCGGGCTCAGATGTCATAGCAAAATCAACACCCGCTCTTGCGGCAGTTAAATAAATATCTGGCTTGTCATGGATAGAGTCTTTCGCGTAGCGGACCACCTTTTTAGCGCTGTTAAACTGACTTTCGTAATCATGGGTGATCCGCGCCAAATTTATCGCTAACTTATGTCTAGCAATGTTTTGAGGTGAGATATTGCACGCCAGCGATGTACACTCCAGCGCGTCGTCAAAAGCTGACTGCTTAATTTGTAGTTTGGCGAGTAAGTCATAGGCCTCAAGCGCAGAGTCAGGTCGCATTGCTAACTGGATAACTTCTCTTTCGGCATCGTCCAATTCATTGAGTGCCAACAGACTCTTCGCGATCCCCATTTTTGCCCAGCTAAAATCTTGAACGTTAATTATCGATTCAAAGAAGGCTACGGCTTCTTGAAACCTTTCTGTGATAATCAACAAATCGCCTTTAATCTTCATCGCTAGCGGAAAGTGTTCGGCTTGCTCAGGCTGCAATAAGAAGAACTCAACCTCGGCCAGGGCTTTTTCGTAGTCCCTTTTATCCATGAATGAATAGATATTCTTTAGCGCTTTTTTCCTTGATAAAACCCTGGAAAGTCGCCTGTCTAACTCGTTAACCGAAAAGGGCTTAGCGATAAACTCATCCGGCTGTAACTCTATGATGGCGTGTACGACTTCTGCTGAGGTATCTGCACTGGTGAAGATGAATGCGCTGGTGAGGGGTAGTGAATGAGTTTCGTTTAGTTGCTCAAGTAAAAAATAACCGCCTTGTTCAGAGCGCAAATTATAAGAGCAGATAATGGCGTCATAATCATGTTCTTGCAGTGCCGAAAGGGCATGAGAGGGCCTATCAACATAGTTCATGTTCTTGAAACCTAACTGCTCAAGTGCATAGTGCATATGGCTTTTCGCCAGCACCTGGTCTTCAGCAATTAACAACTTAGTATTTCTAGCTAAGTGTAGTTTCATCAATTAGTAGCCTCTGAAACATGAGAACCCTTATTTTTCTTACCATATCACGGTAAGTACACCTTAAGTATAGTTCTTTATGGAGACTATCGCATAATGGAAGCTGCTCGTAGCTGAATTTCAGTACTGGTTATTGATAATGATTGCTGGATTTGGTGTAGGAGTAGCCAAAATGCTTTAACGTGACAACGACTAAGACATAGTTAGATTGTTGTGTTTCTAAAGATTGATATATTGAGAGGGATGGTGGACGCTACTGGGCTTGAACCAGTGACCCTCGCCTTGTAAGGGCGATGCTCTCCCAACTGAGCTAAGCGTCCGTATTTTTGATTTCACTGTTTAACCACGGTGAGGAAGTGGTGGACGCTACTGGGCTTGAACCAGTGACCCTCGCCTTGTAAGGGCGATGCTCTCCCAACTGAGCTAAGCGTCCATATTTTCGATTTCACTATTTAACCACGGTGAAGAAGTGGTGGACGCTACTGGGCTTGAACCAGTGACCCTCGCCTTGTAAGGGCGATGCTCTCCCAACTGAGCTAAGCGTCCATATTTCTTTAAAGCTTGCCTAAGCAAGTGGGGCGGTATTATAGAGTCGGTTCCGTTAGTGTCAACAATAAAATTAAAGAAAAATGACTGTGTGCCCGAATTTTAGACACTCTGGCTGCATCTTAACTAAATTGATGAAAAGAACAGCGTTTTTAATCGCGTTTTGAATTTATTGATAGACAAAAACTGCAGCGTGGGTTTACACGAAAAAGCTGGAGCTTGGGTGGACAGACACTTGCTTCTTACTAAGAGTTGAAATAGAGGTTGGGTGGAATTGAAGTGGACAGTCACTTAAAAACGCGCAACGAAAAAACAAAGGAGAGAAGGAGAAAGGACAGACACTCACGTAAACCTGATAAAGTGCGTGCAGAATCTTTTTATTTAAAGTACCTGGTCTTTTCGGACACCCACTTACTTTTTTGAAGCTATTATCGGTTCTGTCACTCTCTGATCGTTGGACTTTTTTGAGTGTGTGTCCACTTCAGTAAGAAATGAATTTTGAAAAAGTGGGCTTCAACAATAAGTGTCTGTCCACTTTATAGCTCACTTTCTTCGTACCATCTAAACTACTTCAAGAGATTTCTTTTTCCTTCTATTCTTATCTTACTTTTGAAGTCGCGCTTACACTGGTAGAATGCGCCCAACTTTAGAAATACATTAACAATAGAGAGTGACCATGTCGGTTGTTACACGATTTGCACCCAGCCCAACAGGCTATCTTCACGTTGGCGGCGCACGAACTGCGCTTTATTCTTGGCTTCTTGCTAAAAGCAAAGGCGGCGAGTTTGTTCTTCGTATTGAAGATACAGATATCGAGCGTTCAACTGAAGAAGCAAAGCAGGCCATTCTAGACGGAATGCAATGGTTAGGTTTAACGTGGGATACGGGTCCAATCTATCAGACTGAGCGTTTCGATAGATATAAAGAACTTATTCAGCAGCTTTTGGATGAAGGTAAAGCGTATAAATGCTTTATGAGCTCTGAAGAGTTAGATGCGATTCGTGAAGCGCAAAAAGAACGTGGTGAGAAGCCTCGCTACCCAGGTACGTGGAGAGACAGAACGGATCATCCAGAAGGTCAGCCTTTTGTTATCCGCTTCAAAAACCCTCTAGAAGGCAAAGTGGTAATTAATGATCACGTGCGTGGAAAAATCGAGATTAGCAATACTGAGCTAGACGATCTTATTATTCAGCGCTCTGACGGTACCCCTACATATAACTTCTGTGTAGTTGTTGATGATTGGGATATGGGTATTACTCACGTAGTTCGTGGTGAAGACCATATTAATAACACGCCACGTCAAATCAATATTCTTGAAGCGCTTGGTGCACCTGTTCCAGAATATGCTCACGTTTCTATGATTTTGGGTGATGACGGCAAGAAGTTATCTAAGCGTCATGGCGCTGTAAGCGTGATGCAATATCGCGATGATGGTTTCCTACCGCAAGCTGTGCTTAATTACCTTGTTAGGTTGGGGTGGTCTCACGGCGACCAAGAAATTTTCTCAGTTGATGAAATGATTGAGAAATTCAGCTTAGATGCCATTGGGCAATCTGCATCGGCATTTAACACAGAAAAGCTAATCTGGTTGAATCAACACTACATTAAGACATTACCAGCAAGTGAAGTTGCGTCACACGCTAAGTGGCACTTTGAAGAGTTGAATGTTGATTTAACGACAGGCCCAGCGCTTGAATCTATAATTGCTATTCAGGCCGATAGAGTAAAAACGCTAAAAGAGTTAGCTGAGATTTCTACGTACTTTTATCAAGACTATGAAGATTTTGATGCCAACGCAGCAAAAAAACACCTTCGCCCAGTCGCTCGCGGCCCATTAGAGCTTGCTAAAGATAAATTAATGGCAATTGAAGAGTGGAACCCAGAAAATATTCAGGCTGCTATAAATAGTACAGCCGAAGAATTGGAAGTGGGTATGGGGAAAGTAGGTATGCCGCTGCGTGTAGCTGTGACAGGTGGTGGTAATTCACCGTCGTTAGATATCACGTTGAATCTTATCTCAAAAGAGAAAATTGGCGAGAGAATCGACAAAGCGCTTACTTTTATAGCAAACAGAGAAAATTCATAAAAAAAGCGTTGACATGACAGGGGGGGATGCCTAGAATGCGCCCCGCTGTCACGGAACAGTCACACAAAATGACTGGTACCATGATGGGGCCATAGCTCAGCTGGGAGAGCGCCTGCATGGCATGCAGGAGGTCGGCGGTTCGATCCCGCCTGGCTCCACCAAGTCACATTGAGATGTGGTTTGATATAGGCTGAAGTTGTTAACGCAGCTTCGGACTGAAAAATTCGAAAATTTAGTTTCGAAGAAAGAATTCAGTCCCCTTCGTCTAGAGGCCTAGGACACCGCCCTTTCACGGCGGTAACAGGGGTTCGAATCCCCTAGGGGACGCCATATTATAGCGTCACAGTCGATTAAAACTGTGAAATAGGCTGGAGTTGATTAATCAACTTCTGACTGAAAGTTTCAGTAAGGAAAGGTCGCTCAGTTCGCTGACTCACTTTTCCTAACTGAAATCTCGAAAGCGGTGCTTTCGACAGAAGATTTTCAGTCCCCTTCGTCTAGAGGCCTAGGACACCGCCCTTTCACGGCGGTAACAGGGGTTCGAATCCCCTAGGGGACGCCATTTTATCGCGTCACAGTCGATTAAAACTGTGAAATAGGCTGGAGTTGATTATTCAACTTTTGACTGAAAGTTTCGGTAGGGTAAGGTCGCTCAGTTTGCTGACTCACTTCGCCTTACTGAAAATCTCGAAAGCGTTGCTTTCGAAAGAAAATTTTCAGTCCCCTTCGTCTAGAGGCCTAGGACACCGCCCTTTCACGGCGGTAACAGGGGTTCGAATCCCCTAGGGGACGCCATATCGAAAAAACCAGCCATTCGGCTGGTTTTTTTGTTTCTGGCTTAAAACTTTGTGGACAGACACTGCAATTAAATCTGTAAGCAAATAAATGCAAAGCCATCTTAAGAAAGCTTCAGTGGACAGACACTCTTCTTTCCCTCTTTAAACCATCTACCTAGACATACACCGATCATTTTCATCGGAATTTGCAATTCTTACAAAAGAGGCGTCAACACCTTCGCGCAAGTACTTTTCAGAGGTTCAATGCGTAAAGAACTCATGTCACAACCCTTTAAGAAACTTTTGTGTGATAGATACGTGAGCTTGTTGAACTGTTATGATCTAAAAAATACAAAAGAGGTGTTATATGCAGAATTATCCAATTGGAACTCCTGGTGAGCCGTGGGGCGAAGAAGAAAAAGCCCAATGGAAAGCACAGCAGACTGTGAAAAGAAGTTATCAGGAAGAAGTACTTAATAAACTCTTCAACATTATCCCTGAAGGCTTTGAGTTAAAGCAGTATGGCGCACTTCCTTATGATACAGCGCGTTACCCACTATATGCTGTAATTCCCAAGAGTTTTGACGCTGAAAAGCCGTCTGCACTCGTTACAGGCGGTGTTCACGGCTACGAAACTAGTGGTGTGCAAGGAGCGCTTCAATTTATTGAAACAAAGTTGGCTCAGTACGCAGAGCAAGTAAATATAGTTGTGGTGCCATGTGTAAGTCCCTGGGGATACGAGTCGATAAATCGATGGAACCCAATGGCATTAGATCCGAATCGCTCGTTTTACAGTGATTCTCCTGCACCAGAGTCTGCTCAGCTTATGCAATTAGTATCTGATTTAGCGTTATCTCTTACGCTTCATATTGATTTGCACGAAACGACAGACACGGACAATAGTGAGTTTAGACCAGCACTGGCTGCGCGGGATGGGGTGACCCATGATAACTGGAACATTCCAGATGGTTTCTATACGGTTGCTAATACTCCAAGCCCCCAAATAGAGTTTCAAAAAGCAGTTATTGAGGCTGTGAAAAAAGTAACGCATATCGCACCGGCCGATGAAAACGGAAAGATTATAGGTGCAGATGTGGTGAGTGAAGGTGTAATTTGCTATGACAAGAAGTCGTTGTACCTTTGTGGAGGTATGACAGATGCTAAGTACGTCACAACCACAGAAGTCTATCCCGATAGCGATAATGCGACACCCGAGAATTGCAATGATGCTCAGGTGGCCGCAATTTGCGCTGCACTCGATTATTTAAATTAGACGCTTGAACGTTTAGACGTCTAGATGTATATTTGAGCCTCTTTTTTAGGAGGCTCTTTGTGTTTACTTATTCTGCGGTTATTTACGACGGTAAAAAGCAAAATTTAGTGAGGTATGACTGTGGGACAGACACTGAGTTTTCCTCATATCTTGAATCGCGCTTTGGTTGTCATGTCTGTTTGTGGTCCAATAAAGAGCTATCAGAAACTACAATGGCAGCTATCGCAGCTTCGCGAATACAGAGTAAAAAAGACGGTCTGGATAAAACAGAAGCTTTATGAACTTAATTTCCCCATGTGTAGCATTGTGCAAATTAACCGAAGAAGACATTTGCATTGGGTGTAAACGTACGATTGAAGAAATCATTAATTGGCGGACATACACCGATAATCAAAAGAACGCCGTATTCACTCGCCTTGAAAATTTAGAAAAGGAAGCCGCTACCCAGTCACAGCCTCGTAAATAGGCTAAGTGCGGACTTCTACCAAGAACTTTCTACGTATGGACAGACACACAAGTTTTCTCCATTCGTACAAAATTAGAAACCAGCATCATTCTCACATGAATTAAAGTGTTCAGCGGACAGACACTTACTAAATTTAAACAGCTGCAATTTAAAACCACCTTAAATAGACAGCCACAGAAGTTGAAAAACTAAGCATCAAAGCCTGGCTGATATAAGTGTTTTTTGCTAAACTCCCGCGCCAATTTTATGTTCTATTAATCTGAGACGTTTGCAATGAAAGTAATGCTTGCCCCTATGGAGGGCGTTGTCGACCACTTAATGAGAGATATGCTCACTCGCGTGGGTGGTTTCGATCAGTGCGTTACTGAATTTGTAAGAGTGGTCGATCAAAAGATACCAAAGAAAACGTTTTATAGACTTTGCCCTGAGCTTCACAATGGCGGCAAAACTCCGGCAGGTGTGCCTGTCCGAGTTCAATTATTAGGACAACATCCACAGTGGCTTGCAGAGAATGCACAAACAGCGATAGAGCTGGGCTCTCCTGGTGTTGACCTAAATTTTGGTTGCCCTGCCAAAACAGTTAATAAAAGTAAGGGTGGGGCGGTTTTGTTGAAAGAAACCCAAACCCTTTATGACATTGTGAAAGCTGTAAGGGACGCTGTTCCTGCAGAAATCCCAGTTTCAGCCAAAATCAGACTAGGTTTTGAAGACAAATCTTTAGCTATCGAGAATGCTATAGCTATCACTGAAGCGGGCGCTTCTGAGCTCGTTGTTCATGCGCGGACCAAAACGGAGGGGTATAAACCACCGGCGTATTGGGACTGGATAGCGAAGATAAAACAACACACCGATATTCCACTTGTCGCAAATGGTGAAATTTGGAACGCTGAAGACGCTCAGCGTTGTCAGAGCCAATCAGAGTGTACCAACCTTATGATTGGACGAGGTGCATTGGCAATGCCTAATTTGGCGATGAGTATTAAAGAGGGTGTAGCACCTATGCCATGGTCTGAACTGGCTGCTTTGCTGATTCAGTACTCTGGCTACGAGATTTTTGGTGATAAGGGCAAATATTACCCCAACCGAATTAAGCAATGGTGCGGCTATCTGAAAAGACAATACCCTGAAGCTGAAGTTCTGTTCAACGACATAAGGCGCCTAACGAAATCTCAGGACATTGTTGATGTGCTTGCACGCCAAGCCGATATTTAGCCAAGTACTTTTGCAATGGTGTTAGAGGTTCACGACAGATACCTTTGAGCATTTGCAACGTTTGGGCGACATGCCCTTTGGCAGCATCTGGCGAAATTCTCCATCATCTCGGGGCAACCGACAGGCCCAGTAAAAAGTGTTTCAAAATTACTAGTTACTATCTGCCAGTTCTCTTTTGTCATTCCAAGCTTACTTAGCAAGTGGTTGGGAAGCTTTGGGACTTTGCAGGTATCGTTATTACTCTCTGCATTCATCGTATCAGTGATAAGCTGCAAATAATCGGTTAATGCGAAGGGCAACGGCACGGTGTTCTTGTGGTGACTATCGCTAAAGGGCATCAAAAACTTAGGCGTTTTATTCGAGCGTTTGGCATTCAACCGATATTGGATACTAGTATGGTGAGAGTTGCTTAGCGTCGTCGCTATTTTTGCTCGAATGGGATTTAAATCGACGTAAGCCATTACACTGGCCAGTGCTTTCTCATCGAGTATAGCTTGTGACCTAAACCTTCTTTCCCAGAAATAGCCCTTACATTCATCTTCTTTGTTAGCTCTTCGAGCAATATATTCATTGAGCATACGCATAAACCAGCTGATGCTTTGAAGTCGCTCTCGATATAAAACAGATAATGATTTCAATTCAGCAAGTTCTTCTGACGTTACAGAATCAAAGTTTTCTAAATATCGCTGCACTACGGGCGGGCATTTATAAAACATCCTCCACCGAAGCAAGACCTCATCCATCGTCCAGCCTTCAGCTCTGCCTTTTGCTATATGTAATACCACATGAATGTGATTGTGCATAACAGCGTAGGCGCATAGGTCGATGGCAAAAGCTTGAGAAAGCTTATGGAGCCTGTCTTGAATCCACTTTCTTCTATGCTCATAGTTTATGCCAGTGCGGGCATCGCGACCACAAAGGTAAGATTGCCTCACGCAGCGAGAAATGCAGTGGTAATAAGGTGTAACATCAGTATTTATTTGCTTGTAACGAGGTAGAGGCATATCCGTATCCCATAGTTATTTATTGACATTATGAGATTTACGGCGTCAATTTTAAGTGGTCTTTGGGACAGTTTTAGGGACGGTTATTTTTCATGAGTGCTCTTTCGATCAAATCTCAGAACTGGCAATCGTGGACAGACACTCGAATTTCATAACGGATAGACGTCAATCGTTAAGTCTATTTGACCCAAAAGAAAAAGGACAGACACCCTTATTCGCCGGGTTTCTGTCCTTTCTAATTTCCTTATTGCAAAGCCGCCTCTACTAGCAAGAGGACTAAGCAAAAGTACCAACGAGTGTCTGTCCCTAACAATTTAATTTAAAGGGCAAGTTATACAAACACGTCAACCCTAGAACCCACACGTCCATCGTTAGCGCTTGAGGTCTGCTGTGTGCTCTGGGGCTGAGTCTCGCGACTTTCTTGCACATTACGGGGCTCAACCTGTTGAGTAGGTCGCTGTGGCGATTCTAAGACAGTGGAAACAGGAGACGAATTAACAGAAGAAACGTCCATAAACAAACCTCGCATTTAAAAAATCACCTGATAAGATTAGCACAATTATTGAGCGCTAAGAATTAAACTTCTTAAGTGTCTGTCCATAAAATTAGCGATCAAAGGCTGTGCCTCAGCATTGGGATGAATACCATCGTTTTGCATTAAGTCCTTATTTAGCGCTATTTCTTCAAGGAAAAATGGAATTTTTTGAACGTCCTGAGCTTCCGCTACTTTATTGAAGTTTTGAGTAAACATCTGCGTATAGCGCTTGCCATAATTAGAAGGAATCTGCATTTCTTGCAGAAACACTACGGCATTACTCTCCTTCGCAACACTTACCAGCGAATCTAAATTATCCCTAATCTTACCGATATTATGGCCCTGAAGGCCGTCATTACCGCCCAGTTCAATCAATACATGGGTAGGGTTGTGTTGCTCTAATAAACGGGGAAATCGCGCTAAACCACCGTCAGTGGTCTCTCCGCTTACCGCAGCATTTACAATATCAATCGGAATGTTGTCGTCTTGCCACATTTTTTGTAACAAACTGACCCAACCCTCATGTTGCTGTAATCCATAAGCCGCGGATAAACTGTCACCTAAGATAAGTAAAACCGCATTTTCGCTTGTGTCGCTCTGCTCGGCTTGATCTGATAGCGCTTGAAAGGGTATTAAAAGAATAAGTAAAAAAGCGAACAAATAACGAAATTTAACAAACACGAATTGATGACCTCTTATGATAAAAGCTAATGCTGTAACCAAAGTAGTGGATACGAGTGAAGGTTCACTGCAGATCCTTCGTCCTATTTCTTTTGAAGTCAAGTCTGGTGAGTCCGTTGCCATTATTGGCGCGTCAGGCTCGGGTAAGTCAACCCTTTTGGGCTTGTTAGCTGGACTTGACCAAGTTACAGAAGGGGAAATTTTCTTAGATGGCGAAGCACTTCACAGCATGAATGAAGAAGAGCGCGCGATTTTAAGAGGAAATAAAGTAGGCTTCATTTTTCAAAGCTTTATGTTAGTTCAAAGCTTAACAGCCTTAGAAAACGTGATGCTACCGGCAGAAATTGCAGGACTTGATAACCCAAAGGCACTAGCTTTGGATATTCTAGAGCAAGTCGGATTGAAACATCGCGCACATCACTTCCCTAATCAGTTGTCGGGGGGCGAGCAACAGCGTGTTGCCATAGCGCGAGCATTTATTACCTCTCCCAAAATACTTTTCGCCGATGAGCCTACCGGCAACCTAGACGCCAAAAATAGTGAAAAAATCGAAGCGCTGTTGTTCGAGATGAATAGAGAAAAAGGCACAACTCTCGTACTCGTAACTCATGATAACGAGCTTGCGGAACATTGTGACAGGCAACTCACTATGAATGCTGGCGAATTAGTTGAAACAACTGGCGCGAACACAATGAATAAGAAAGAGGCGGTTTAGATGTCGACGTCTTTTAATTTAGCTTGGCGGCTTTTCAAGCATGAAGCTAGACGTGGTGAACTGACCATCATATTGCTGGCCATTGTGCTTTCTGTGGCAGCCGTATTGTCGTTGTCACTTTTTAGCGAGCGTTTACAGGGCGCACTAAAGTCTCGCTCTGCGGCTTTCATTGCAGCAGATGCGCAACTTCGTTCAGACGACCCTATAAACGAGGAATGGTTGGCTAGAGCCCGAGAAGAGGGCCTTGCGACGGCAAAGCAGGTAGCAACACGTTCAATGGTATTTAAAGGCGACGAGATGTCGCTTGTTGATTTACGAGCCGTGAATGACGCTTATCCACTGAAAGGGACGGTCAATATTACTGACCAGCCTTTTGGAGAAAAACGCAATACTGCAGAGTTGCCACAATCTGGCGAAGCATGGGTACAGTCTCGGCTTTTTCAGAGCTTGGGGCTTTCTATTGGCGATAGCATCGATATTGGTGATGGCACTTTTACCGTTACGCATGTATTGGTAGATATTCCCGATGCTGGTTTTAGCGTGTTTAATACTGACCCTATTGCGCTAATTAACTTAAACGACTTGGAAAAAACTGCGATAACCGGGCCAGGGAGTCGCGCTCGTTATGTGGGCTTTTTTGCCGGTGATGCGGGTGATATAGAAAACTTCAATACTTGGTTATTGCCCCAATTAAATGACGACTTACACTCGTGGCGGACAGTCGAAGATGACGAGTCAGCGATAGGGCGCTCTGTCGCAAGTGCTGAGCGCTATTTTCTGTTAGCGAGTTTGTTAGCAATAGTACTAGCGGCCGTTTCCATTGCCGTTGCTGCTCAGCGTTATGCTCAACGTCACTTTGATCCCGTAGCAATAATGAAGACCTTGGGTGCAACAAGCAGCACTATCCGAAAAGTCTATTTATTCCAAATTTTATTCATTACTGGGCTTGGTATATTTATCGGCCTTGTTATTGGTTTTATCGGTCAGCAAGTGGTGGTTTCACTTGTAGCGGACAGAGTGGATGTATCTCTTGACGTGTGGCATTGGCGACCACTTTTAATTGCCGTTGCTACAGGCGCTACGTGTGCATTGCTCTTTTCCTTATATCCGCTTTTGCAGCTATTTTCAGTTCCCCCGCTTCGCGTATTAAGAAAGGACATATCAGCGAATTTACGTTCCAGAAGCATTCAGTTCGTGGCATCAGGTGGTGCGATATTTTTATTGATGTGGATGTATAGCCGCGATTTAAAAATTAGCGCTATTCTTTTCGTTTCCGGCGCTGCGTTGGTGCTCGGATTACTTGGTGCTACGTATATCTTAATTGCAGTAGGTCGCAAGCTGGGCAGTGGAAGAATGGGGGCGTGGCAGTTGGCATGGGCACGTATTAAGCGACGTGCAATGGACAACAGCGTGCAGCTTATTAGCTTTTCCGTCACCATTATGTTGCTTTTAGTGGTGCTGGTAATGCGCAACGATATGGTTTCGCAATGGCGCTCGCAATTGCCAGAAGGTACACCGAATTACTTCTTAATTAACATTACGCCGGATATTCAACCCGAGTTGGACAGACACTTCGCTGACAATGGCGTAAAAATTGAAGAGTTTTATCCTGTCATTCGAGGCCGATTTGTTTCGGTAAATGGAGAAGGGGTAAACACCGAGGTTTCTAAAGAAGATGAGCCGAATCGAGAAGGCCGAAGAGGTTTAGGCAGAGAAGCAAACCTAACTTGGAGCAACGCGCTTCAAAAAGAAAACGAGGTCATTGACGGGAACTGGCATGGCGATGAGGATAAACAATACAGCGAAGGATGGTTCCCGGTTTCCGTTGAAGAAGGCGTTGCAGAAAGGTTGAACATTAAAATGGGCGATCGGCTTACTTTTAATGTGGGCAGCGAGATTGTCGAAACGAAAGTAACGAGTATTCGTACTGTGAATTGGCAGACTATGCAGCCTAACTTTTTCTTCGTTATTCACCCTGAGGCAATGGCCGCATTTAGCCCAACTTATATTACTAGTTTCTACCTTCCTACCGAGAGAAAGGCAGAGTTAACTAACCTACTTAAACCGTTTGCATCAATAACTATGTTCGACGTTGATGCTCGAATTAATCAGTTGCGAGAGATTGTGGATCAGGTGTCTGTTGCCGTTGAATTTATTTTGGTGCTGGTATTGTTAGCGGGCAGTCTGGTGTTGATTGCACAAGTACAGGCGAGTATGGATGAACGCAGACAAGAAATAGCCATACTTCGGACGCTCGGTGCAAAGGGGACGTTGATAAGAAAAAGTGTTATTTTTGAGTTTGTTATCATTGGTGTAGTAGCAGGCTTTATGGCAGCAATGGCCAATGAGTTGAGCCTTTATTTACTTCAAACCTCTGTATTCCAAATGGAAGCAAGCTTACACCCAGAATACTGGGCAATAGCGCCAAGCGTTGGCGCTGTCGTTGTAGGCATATTAGGTGCGTTTGGATGCTGGCGTTTGCTTACACTTAATACCAGTCAGATGCTGCGGAATATGGTTTAGGTATTGTTGCGTTAGTTTAAAATGCGCTTTAATACAAAACGGACAGACACTCGGTTAAGTGCCGTTTAGATTAAGGGCAGTGGACAATCACTCAATTCAAATGAGTGTCTGTCCACTGTGCATTTCACAGCAAAGTTCGCTAATTACGAAAGAATGGTTTTCGCGAAGAGTTTGAGAAGTGCTCTGGTTTGATAGTAAATAGATGTTTTTGAGGCCTGTGACTAAGCAAAGTGCCTCGCGATAATGTTGTGCAATAAATGTGGACACACACTTGCTTAGCAATTCAAGTGACTGTCCACAAGGCACATAACGAATTTCAGTAATTCAACTATGCGCGATATATTTCTCTTAGCGCCTCGTTGATAGAAGGGAAGTCAAAACTGAAGCCGGCGGTAGTAAGTTTTTTAGGAATGACTCTTTGCCCCTCAAGTATCATCGTCGACGATTCGCCCATTGCTATTTTCATAACAAAGCCCGGGACATTGAACAGGCAAGGCCGGCTAAGTGATTTTGCGAGCGCTTTAGAGAACATCTTGTTCGTGACAGGCTCCGGTGCCGTTAAATTAAATGCACCAGAACATGCACTATTCTCGAGCAAGAAGGAGATAGCACGCACCATATCTTGTAAGTGGATCCAGGCCAAATACTGACTACCACTCCCAAGTGTACCTCCGGCCCCCAATTTAAACGGTAGTGCCATTTTCCCTAACGCTCCGCCTTTTTCGGTGAGAACTACACCAGTTCGAAGCGTTACGACACGTGTCTTAGCTTGATCTACACTTTGGGCAATAGTCTCCCATTTAGCGCACAGTTCATGGGTGAACTCGTTATGAGGAGGAGTCTCTTCAGTTACAAGCTTGTCTCCTTGATTGCCGTAGTAACCAATCGCGGAGCCCGATAAGAAAACAGGCGGAGGCGCATCACAACTATTTATTTTTGAGACTAGCTCAGAAGTGATGTCCCAGCGGCTATTGCAAATTATTTTCTTTTGAGTGTCTGTCCAGCGCTTATCGGCGATAGGCTCACCAGCTAAATTAATTACTGCCTCGAAACTTTCAAAATTTTCTATCGAAGAAACGTTCTCGACGATTTTGACGTTATCCCCCAATTTGCTCTTTGCCTTTGCAAAGTCGCGAGAAATCACCGTGAATTCATGTTCTCGAGAATATTGACGAATAAATTCGCTTCCTATCAGCCCTGTTCCACCGGTCAAAAGAATGTTCACAATTAGCTCCTCGAGGTATGACCTTATCCCGTCTTATTGCAAGATAGTGTCAGGGACACGGAATCAGAAAATCTAAGGGCATGTGGCTTATCGACCTCAACCTCAGCGTAGCGCACCGAAGAATGTTCCGATGCAATGCTTAGCACATCGGCGGTAAGTTTTTCCAGAAGAGAAAAACGGTTGTCTTCTACAAGCTTGATGATTGCCTTTGTAATCGTTTTATAGTTAAGCGCATCACTCATATCGTCGGTGTTCGTCGCTTTTTCAGCGTCGTAATCAATTTTCACGTTAACAACAACGTCCTGCTTGTTTTTTATTTCATCTTCATTGATGCCAATGTAAGTGCGTAGTCTTAAGTTTTTAATTTTAATAGTGGCAAGATTAAAGTTCATTGAAGTCTCTTGTTTGTAGTTGTTTATAAGTCGTTGTAAAGTGTTGTCGTTTCAGTCAGGAATGTAGCACAAAATGTCAATGGAACTACGCTCGCCAACAGCAAAAATTCTAATCGTTTTAGCATGTTTAGTAGTGGTAATGGCTGGTATTAAAGCCGCCAGTACGATCATGGTACCGTTTTTTCTCTCTATTTTTATAGCGATCGCGTGTAGCCCAATAATACGTTGGACTTCGAAATTTGGCGTGCCTAAATGGCTCTCTATAACTTTTGTTATACTGCTTATCGTTGTTTTTGGTTTTCTTTTAGCTGGCTTAGTTGGCCAGTCTATGACCGAGTTTCGAGAAAATTTGCCAGAATACAGAAGTAAGCTTGATACAGAGTTTGCCTGGGTTGTGTCCAAATTGGCTGAATTTAATATTCACATCAATAGAGAGTTAATCGCTTCGCACCTTGATCCAGCAACGGCTATGTCTGTAGCAACAAATTTCATCAGCGGAATGGGCGGCGTACTTTCAAACCTTTTCCTTATTCTTCTTACTGTCATTTTCATGCTTTTTGAAGCAGACAGTATTCCCCGCCGGTTGCATATTGCCCTTGCTGATCCTGGAATGAAACTAAAGCATATCGACAGATTTATTCGTTCTGTGAACAGTTACTTAGCGATAAAAACTGTGGTTAGTTTAGGGACAGGTTTGATTATTGGGGTTTGGCTGTATGTGATGGGGGTAGATCATTTCATGCTTTGGGCTGTGTTGGCTTTCATGCTCAACTTTATTCCTAACATTGGCTCAATTATCGCTGCTGTGCCCGCAGTATTGATAGCCTTTGTTCAACTTGGCCCTGCCTCAGCAGGTTTCGCAGCGCTTGGCTTTGTGCTTGTTAATACCATTATGGGAAATATGGTGGAACCTCGATTGATGGGTAAAGGCATGGGGCTCTCTACACTTGTGGTATTCCTTTCGCTAATATTTTGGGGGTGGCTGCTAGGCACCGTTGGAATGTTGCTCTCAGTTCCGTTAACCATGGTGGTAAAAATAGCATTAGAGTCTCGCGAGGAGAGCAAGTGGCTTGCGGTGCTGTTATCGAGTGAAGGTGAGAAGTCTGCGTCGTAACTTAGTGGAAGTAGAAAGTGGACAGACACTTGTTTGTGAAAGTCGATAGTGCGATAGTGGACAGACACTCAATCGATTTAAAAAAAACTCTCATTGGTCTCTAGCTAAACAGTCAATTGAGAATGTGTCAGTCCCCCCAAACTTTTGTGCAAGATTAAGTGTGTGTCCGCTTTCCATACGCCCCAACTTTTGTAGGAACTCAAGTGTCTGTCCACTTTCATACTAGAGCAATTGAAAGCTCGAGGATTTAACGGTCATGCACAAACTTCGTTGTACTTTTTAAAGCACTATTCGTGATTGGGAAATTGAATAACGATACGAGCACCGCCAAGCGAACTGTCCTCGATGAGCATTCTACCTTCGTAGATTGAAACTAAATCGGCCGCCAACGCCATGCCTATTCCGTGGCCTTCTGTATAGGTATCAAGTCGAGTTCCTCGCTCTAACAAAAGCACCTTTTTGTCGTCAGGAATACCAGGGCCGTCGTCTTCTACTTTAATTGTTAGCCAACCAGCACGCTTCGACGCTGATACGATAATTCTATTGGTCGCTGCTTTGCATGCATTGTCTAGAAGGTTGCCACATAGTTCCATGAAGTCGGTCTCGTCTCCTTTAAACTGAGTATCCTCATCCAGTTCAAACTCTATAGTAAGGGCTTTATCTTGGTAGACCTTATCCATTGCATCGGCAAGCTTGTGCAAAATGGGTAATATATAGATAGCTTGTTGCCAGCCAGATTTTCCAGCACTCGCTCTTTTCAGCTGGCGTTTAATGATTCGGTCAATTTGCTGTAATGCTTCGTTTACCTCAGTAGGTAAATCGCTAGTGCCCGATGCTACTGCCAAAGGCGTTTTTAAGCTATGTGCTAAGTCTCCTAAACTGTTTTTATATCTCGCCCTTTGGGCGGCCTCAGTTTGAAGCAAACCATTAATGGATTGTTTTAAGGAATCGAATTCAACGGGATAGCGTGATTCTAACTGGCGTTTATGTCCACTTGAGGCTTGTGAAATTTCGTCAATTAACTTTCTAACAGGAAGAAGTACTAGGCTAATCCCGATAATAATAAAAATTAGGAGCGCTATACAGAGCGTGAAAATCCACTGCCACGTCGTGTCTAAGAACGTATTCCGCTCTGCTTCAAAAAGTGCTTTATTGTTAAATATATAAAACCGAACAGGCTCGAAGTCTCTACTTGAAGCAAATTCCGCAGTAAAGGCGTATACAAAAAACTCGGAATCTTCTTCAAACTTAGGTGTATGAGAATCCAAAAATAACTCGTTACCGACTGCAACGTCTATCTCAGGTGGTGCAAAGGTATATTCAAGAGCTGAGGCTGACTGCCAAATTACTTCGTCTCGAAACACAATCACGCCAAGATAACCTGATCCCGGAAGGTTTAACTGCTCTTCGTATAAAATTTCAGGCATATAGGGCAGGTCGCCATCTAACTCGAAAGCCGATAACAGACCTAAGTTCATCAACCTAAGCTCACTCATCTTGGCTTGCGTAAGGCTATCAGTATATGCCTCGTCTAAAATGACAACAGTAAACGGCGCAAATAACGCTAGAAGAACAATCGCTAGAAAGATACTCCGAAGACGTAGCGACAATTGCCTCATAAACTTCTATTTATCCTATAGCCTCTACCTCGAAGGGTTTCGATTGGCTTTAACTCACCGGTCGGGTCCAGCTTTTTCCGCAGTCTTCCAACGAAAACCTCTATGACATTACTATCTAAATCGAAATCTTGGTCATAAATGTGCTCGGTTAGCTCTGTTTTTGAGATGACCTTTTGCGGGTTAAGCATAAGGTACTCCATGACTTTGTATTCGTAAGCTGTTAGATCCAGAGCTTGACCGTTTAACGATAGTTCTTCACTAACGGTATCCAGTGAGATAGGGCCGAACTGAATGGTTGGGTTCGCTTGTCCTGAAGCTCGTCGAATTAGTGCTTTTGTTCGAGCAAGTAACTCTTCGTTATGAAAGGGTTTGGTGAGGTAGTCATCGGCTCCGGCATCAAGGCCTTCCACTTTCTCTTGCCACCTATCTCTAGCAGTTAAAATGAGTATAGGGCAGGAAATATCAGCTTGACGGGCTTTTCGTATAACCTCAAATCCGTCTAGCTTTGGCATGCCGATGTCGACGATAGCCAGGTCATAGCTATATTCTTTAATGAGAAAAAGCGCGTGCTCACCATTATCTGCGAGGTCTACGCTATAGCCATTTTGCTGAAGGAGCGCATCAAGCTGGGTTAATAATCTGCTATCGTCTTCGGCTACGAGGATACGCATGTTAGTCCTTATCTTTATTTGTTTTTACCTTGCCTGAGCGTTTGTCTACATCTACTGATACTACTCGCCCTGACTTTTTAAGTACTTTTACCCGGTAGTTTTTTGAGGTCTGTTCAACTTTTAAGACGCGTCCATTTACAGCAACGCGAGCACGCTCAGCAGCTTCGCTTTTTGATATATCGCCGCCAGAGTCTTGAAACGCCAAAGCTGGCGCTGTGTTAGACAAAGCTAACACTAAACAAACTACTGCAACACGAAGCGATAATTTCATACAACCTCACAATTATTATCCCACTCAGGCCAAACTACAGATAAGTATAACTTGGTTAACTGAACCCATTCTGAACTAGGTTTAGTCTACCTTGCGGAGCAAAAGCTGTATATAAGCCTTAAGTAAATGGCATTTACGAAAGAGCAAATATTGTGGACAGACACTTAGTTGCTATGAGGCCACAAGTCAAAATGAGAGTGTCTGTCCACAAGTCTATTTCTAAGCTTCAAAGTGGCGCATATATTTAAGTGCTCTCGTTAGTAAGTCATATTGAGTAATCTTTACTCTTATTTTGAAAAAGTGTCTGTCCACTTTGTTGATTGTTATTAAGGGGGACCAATGTTTATTGTGCAAACGAGTGACTGTCCACGGTTTTTGTAAATTAGTTCTCAACGCTCATATGGATGTATGAGTGTGTGTCCAAAGCTGTACCTAACTAGTGTGTAGTGAAGAGCTTACGTTTCTCAATAACTCTTTTGGCAGCTGAGCGGGATGATATTGACTTTTTTGGCATGCCACGTGCGAGGCATAAGCTTCAGATGAATCAATAAAATGAAAATAAGGCGTTTAGTTCAACTACCCCATTCAATAGTAACGTCGGACAGACACTTATTTTCAACAAGGAGGAGCTATGTCTAGCGATATTAAGAAAACAATGTGGAAAGCAATGTCAGATAGTCCAAAAGTAATGGTAAGTCTGGTAGGCGAGGATATGCATGCCGAGCCTATGTACGCCCAACTTGATAAAGACGCTGATAGCGAGTTTTGGTTTTACACTAGTCGAGACAACCGCATTGCTAAAGGTGGAAAAGCCATGGTTCATTTTGCATCCAAAGGTCATGATGTATTTGCTTGTATCCGAGGCAACCTCACTGTTGAATCACGTAAAGAGGTGATTGATAAATACTGGTCTAATCCAGTAGAAGCATGGTTCGAGAAAGGTAAAGATGATCCTTCTTTATTAATGCTTCGCTTCGAACTTATAGATGCAGAAGTGTGGGATGCAGACCCTTCACTCAAAGGCATGTTTAAAATGCTTACTGGTAAAACGGTAAAGCCAGAAGAGATGGGTGAACACGAAAAGGTCGATCTTTAAACGCAGTATAATGGGCCAATTTTATGGCGAAGCTTGGAGGCCTTGGGAGACTTACTCAGAGGAGCGAGTGTCTGTCCACAAGGGATTGTTTATTGCGATTGTTGGCTGATTAATAAATGGCTGCCCATTATCAACCAAAGGAAGCTTGGCAAACAATTACGAGTGTGTGTCCTCATTAGTCTAGCAAGTGAGTGTCTGTCCACACTAGTTCGATAAATAAGTGTTAGCTTTGTTACTGTTGAGGCAACAAAAAAGCCCCTTAAAACCGGAGCTATTCGGTCTCAAGGGGCTTTCGTTATTTATCGCAGTTTGCTACTTAGCGTTTAGCTAAAAACTAAGGCAAAACCCTTTTGTAAGGTTTAACAACAACACTTTCGTAAACACCTGCTTCGATGTACGGGTCAGCATCGGCCCATGCTTGAGCAGCTTCTAGTGAATCAAACTCTGCGACTACTAGCGAACCAGTAAATCCGGCCGGACCTGGGTCTGGGCTATCTACAGCAGGGAAGGGGCCTGCCATAACTAAACGGCCCGCATCTTTTAATGCATTCAGGCGTTCAAGGTGAGCAGGTCGCGCCGCTAGTCGTTTTTCTAGACTATCCGCCACATCGGTTGCACAAATCATATATAGCATACATTTATCCTTTTGCCGTAGCGGCTTTCATGCTTTCAACAAAGCTGCCGAGCTCGCTTAGCATTTTGTGACTGTCCGATAAATTGGCAGCGATAATATTCACTGTCGCCGAGCCTGAAATTGCGCCAGCGGCACCTGCGTCAATAGCAGATTTAACCTGTTCCGGTGTAGAAATACCAAAGCCTAACAATGCTGGCGCTGCTTTGTGTTTGTTCAAGCGCTCAATAAGCTCTGAAGCAGGCACGTTTGCGGCAGTTTCTGCGCCAGTAACGCCCGCACGCCCCAGCAAATACGTGTAACCTTTCGAGTATTCCCCGATTTTTTCCATGGTTTCGTCAGTAGCATTAGGTGGTGCAATCAGAATTTGTGAAATGCCAGTGGCTTCGGCTGCTTTTTGAAAAGGTGCTGCTTCGCGAATAGGAACGTCAGCGACCAAAATTGAGTCAACGCCTGCCTCTTGCGCTTTATTGTAAAAATTTTCGATGCCTTGGGCCATTACTAAGTTGCTGTACAGAAGCAAGCCGATAGGCACATTAGGATATTTTGCGCGAACACGTGAAATAACACCCAAGCAATCTGCTACCGTCACCTTGTTATTTAATGCGCGAATAGCAGAAGCTTGAATCGTGGGGCCATCAGCGATGGGGTCAGAGTAAGGTATACCTAACTCAAGTGCGTCAGCACCGCTTTCTACTAGCTGGCAAATAATGGCTTCAGATTGCGCTAAATCGGGGTCACCCACCATTACGAAAGGTACGAAAGCGCCTTGGTTCTTTTCATCAAGGCCGGCAAACATTTGTGCATATCTATCCATTATAAATCGTCCCCTAAAATGTTGATAACGTGCGCTAAATCTTTGTCGCCACGACCTGATAAGTTAACTACGATGATGGTTTCTTCTTCCGCGTCATCTGCCATATTGAGCGCGTGCGCTAAGGCATGCGACGATTCAAGGGCAGGAATAATACCTTCTTTTCTTGCAAGCAATTGGAATGCGTTCAGCGCTTCTTCGTCGGTAGCGGCCACGTATTCCGCTCGTCCAATGTCGTGAAGATAGGCATGCTGAGGGCCAACAGCAGGGTAGTCGAGACCAGCAGATACTGAGTAGCTCTCTTCAATCTGGCCTTCTTTGTCTTGCATGATGAAGGTGTAAGCGCCGTGAAGAATACCTTTTGTACCCGTCACGATAGTTGCGCCGTGCTCTTTGGTGTGCACACCTTTACCCGCAGGCTCAACGCCAACTAGGCGTACAGATGGCTCATCAATAAAGTCTGCAAACATACCGATAGCATTTGAGCCTCCGCCCACACATGCTACTACGGCGTCAGGTAAGCGACCTTCTTTTTCCATGATTTGTGCACGAGTTTCTTCACCAATCATACGGTGATATTCACGAACAATAGTCGGGAACGGGTGTGGGCCCGCGGCTGTGCCTAACAAATAGTGGGCTTTATCATAGTTTGCCGACCAGTCGCGCATGGCTTCGTTTACGGCATCTTTAAGCGTACCAGAACCGGCATTTACAGGAATAACCTCTGCGCCCATAAGCTTCATACGGAACACGTTTGGCGCTTGACGCTCAACGTCTTTCGCACCCATATAAATGCGTGCTTTAAGCCCCAACAATGCACATGCTAACGCGGTGGCAACACCGTGTTGGCCTGCGCCAGTTTCGGCGATAACCTCTTTTTTACCCATGCGTTTAGTCAGCAGCGCTTGGCCCAACACCTGGTTAGTTTTGTGTGCGCCACCGTGAAGCAAGTCTTCACGCTTTAGGTATAATTTTACCTTCGGGTTACTTACTAGATTGCGAGTTAACGTCATTGATGTGGGGCGACCGGCGTAGTCTTTTAACAGAGATAAAAACTCTTCGTTAAATGTCGGGTCGTCCTTGGCATCCAAAAATGCTTTTTCCAGTTGGTCTAGTGCTGGAATAAGTAGCTCGGGCACGTACATGCCACCAAATTCACCAAATTTTGTATCTAACTGGTTCATTACGTTGTCCTGTATTTAAATTAGTAACGGCGGCAAATGGCAAAGAGCGCATCGAGTTTTTCTTCGCTTTTCACGCCGGGTGCGGTTTCTACGCCTGAATTCACATCAATAGCACCACAGCCGGTTGCAATAGCTTCTGCAACATTCTGGGCGTTTATACCGCCAGCAAGCACTAACTTATGCTTCGCTTCGATATCGTTTAATAGCTGCCAATTGAACGCTTCGCCTGTACCGCCTTTGGCATCACCCACTTGGCAATCCAGAAGAACACGGCTTACAAGGCTATTATTTAAGTGTCTGTCCACCGCGTCTGGTAGTGCGCCAGAAGAGGTTGCTTTAACACCTTCGACTTTCCAAATTTCACAACCTTCTGGAAGCTTGGTAGCAAGCGCTGAAATGTAGGTGTCATCTTCGCTGCCGTGAAGCTGCACGGCAAAAAGGTTGAGCAAGGCGGCGAGTGATGCCACTTCATCAATGTCGTGATTAACGAACACACCAACAAAAGCACCGTCGATGCTCTGCGTTATAGTCAAAGCCTGTGCTTCGCTCACATAGCGTGGCGATTTTTCAGCGAAGATAAGCCCGCCAAAGCTAGCGCCTTTATCAAACGCCATTTGCGCTTGTTCGGGGTTGGTAAGCCCGCACACTTTAACTGCGCCATTCACTAACGTTTTCACAGCGCGCGGTAGGTCAGCCTCTGCCATTAACGCACTGCCCACCAAAAAGCCTTGGGATACAGGCGCTAAACGAAGCACGTCTTGATGTGTGTATATGCCCGACTCTGAAATAACCACGTAGTCGTGCGTGGCTTTTTCAAGCATGGGCACAAGGCGTTCGGTTGTGGCTAAATCGGTAGAAAGGTCGCGTAAGTTGCGATTATTGATACCAATGATGTTCGCTTCAAGGGCAATAGCGCGCTCCATTTCTTCTTCATTACTTACTTCGGTAAGAATGTCTAATGACAGGCCATTGGCAACGCTTGCCAACTCGCGATATTCGTCATCATTTAGCACACTAAGCATTAATAGCACTGCGTCGGCATTATAGTGACGGGCTAGATACACTTGATAGGTATCAACGAAGAAATCTTTGTTAAGCACAGGCTGAGCAATACGCTCAGTAACATAAGCTAAGTACTCAAATTTACCTTGGAAGTACTTCTCGTCTGTCAGCACAGAAATACCGGCAGCATAAGGGGTGTAAGCCGCTAAGATCTCGTCTAAATCGAAATGCTCTCGAATAAGGCCTTTTGAAGGCGATGCTTTTTTGCATTCGAAGATAAAGCCTGCGTTTGGCTCACTAAGTGCGGCAAATAAACTCTTTTCGGAAGGAACTAGATTCGCCTTGAAGCTTTCTAGCGGCAGTGCTTCTTTGCGTGCGGCCACTTCTTCTCGTTTGTCTGCAACAATTTTCTCAAGCACATTAGCCATTCGTGCTTACCTCCTGAGTAATTTTGGCAACCTTCGTTAATGACTGCATGGGTAACCCTTCGGCCATAGCGTTCATCGCCATTTCAGCCCCTTCTTTGAAGGTTGAGGCTTTGCCGGTTACTTTCAACAGTGCCCCGCAGTTCATGGCGATAGCGGCACGGTGCGCCTCTTTACCTTCGCCGTTTAGCGCTGCTTCAACAAATTGTCTGTTTTCTTCAGGTTCACCGCCCTCAATCGCAGAAAGAGGATAATGAGGTAAACCGAAGTCTTCGGCGGTAACGGTAAGCTTGCGAATATCGCCATGCTCAAGGTCGTAAATCATTGATTCGCCGTGAAGCGCTAGTTCATCCAAGCCATCGCCATGCACTATCATTGCGCGGTGTTGGCCAAGCAGCATAAGGGTTTTTGCGTAAGGTTCAAGCAGTTCAGGCGAGTATACGCCGAAAACGCCATGAGTTGGACCCGCCGGGTTTGCCAGCGGCCCCAGTATATTAAATAAGGTTCTGGTCTTCATCGCAGCGCGCACGGGGGCTGCGTGGCGCATACCGGCGTGATAAACCGGTGCAAAAAGAAATGTGAAATTTGCTTCATCTAAACACTTGCGGGATGTTTCTGGGCTAATTTCTAAATTAAGACCAAACTGGCGAAACAAATCAGCAGAGCCAGACTTACTCGATACACTGCGATTACCGTGTTTCGCCACCTTCACGCCACAAGATGCGGCAACTACACCGGCTGCACTGGAAATATTAATGGTGTTGTGGCCATCTCCGCCTGTACCAACGATATCTGCAAACTCATAAGACGGTGTGGGAAAGGGCAGTGCATTGGCAACCATGGCACTCGCCGCACCCGCAATTTCGCTGGGAGATTCTTTTTTCATTTTCAGCGCAGTCAGCACTGAAGCAATCATCACCTCGCTTTGCTCACCGTGCATGATGCTGTTAAACAAGCTGTATGCCTCGGTTTGCGACAGTGATTCTCGCAACATAATTTGTTCTAGTAGAGGGCCTGCGTTAAGCATGGTTCGCTCCCTGTAACGTTAAATAGTCAATACTTTGCTTTAACAGTAAACTGCCGTGGGCTGTTAAAATAGATTCTGGGTGAAATTGGAAACCCAACATGCGATCTTCACTGTTGTAAACTGCCATTACGGCCTCACTGCCGTCATCGTTTATTGTAGATGCGCAAACAGTAAGGTTTTCAGGCAATGAATGTGCCACTAAAGAGTGGTAGCGTGCTACATGTAAGGGCTGCTGTAAGCCTTTGAACATAGCATCTTCAGAATGAGTAATGGCAGAAGATTTGCCGTGCATAACTTGGCTGGCGCGACCTACGGTGCCGCCGTAATGCTCAACAATAGCTTGATGGCCTAAACAAATACCAATTACGGGGAACACGCCGTGTACTTTTTTAAGTAGCTCAGGCATACAGCCAGCTTCACTTGGTGCACCTGGGCCTGGCGACAGCATAAGAAGCACTGGGCCTTTCGTTGCTTGTTCCTGCATTCTTTCAAACAGAGCATTTGCTGAAACCGTGTTGCGATAGACTATAATGTCTAGGTTTAAGGTGCGCAGTTCGTCCACAAGGTTGTAGGTAAATGAGTCTACATTGTCGAGCAAAAATAGGGTGGTCACTTGCTGATTCACGCGTTGCCTCCTTCATTTAATGCAACGTTGATACTTTCAGCTTCTTCTTGTAGCGCTGCTTTTACTGCACCAATTACCGCTTGTGCCTTAGCGCGGGTTTCATCAGCTTCAGCTTGTGGAACCGAGTCATATACTACACCTGCACCCGCTTGAATATAAGCCGTGCCGTTTTTCACAAACGCTGAGCGAATGACTATACAAGTGTCCATGTCGCCTTGACCGTTCAAATAGCCAACCGCGCCGCCATAACTGCCGCGGCGTTTTTTCTCTACTTCACGAATTAACGTTGCTGCACTTACTTTCGGTGCGCCAACTAGAGTGCCCATATTCATGCAGGCTTGATAAGCGTGCAGTGGATCTAAGTCGTCACGTAGCTGGCCAACCACGCGCGATACCAAGTGCATCACGTGAGAGTAACGGTCAACCTTTAGCAAGTCTTTCACACAGCGCGTGCCTGGGCGACTCACCTTTGCCACATCGTTTCGAGCAAGGTCAACCAGCATAATGTGCTCAGACTTTTCTTTGGTGTCTTCGCGAAGGTTAAGCTCAATACGGCTGTCTAAATCTCTGTCGATACTGCCATCAGGGCGCTTGCCACGTGGACGGGTACCGGCAATCGGGTAGATCTCTACCTGATTACTTTCTCTTTCGTATTTAAGCGCTGATTCAGGAGAGGCGCCAAATATGCTGAAAGCGGCATCTTGCATGTAAAACATGTAAGGGCTTGGGTTTGATTCTTTAAGTTTAGCGTAAGCAAGTAGCGGCGACGGACAGGGGAGAGAGAATGTGCGCGAGGGCACAACCTGAAAAATGTCGCCGGCTAAAATGTGCTGTTTTAAGTCCAGCACATGGTTGCAGAACTGTTCATCGCTTAAATCAACACTAACTTCAACGCTTGGGTCAAAAGAAGAAAGTGACTGTCCGTTTTCGGTTTCGTTTGAGTTTTCTGAGTCGGAAACGAGTGACTGTCCGCTTTGAGCTTCGCTTTGTGCTTCACTTTCTACATCAGCAATCTTTGCTGTATTTGCACCTACTAGCACTGGCTCAGCGGGCATATCGTGTAGCTGCTGATGAATTGCTTCTAAGCGCTGAGCAATGGCAAAGTATTGCTGGGCAACGTCTTGTCCGCTAAAAACACTGCCAATTAAATGAGTTTCGCGGGTTTGGTGGTCAACGGTAATTAAAGTTTCTGCCAGGTAAAACACAAAGTCTGGACAGTCATTTTCACCTTCTGCAACATCGGGTAATTTTTCAAAGCCTGCTAGCATGTCGTAGGCAAATACACCGCCTAAGAAAACCGCGTGGGGATGTTGGCGGATTGGCGTTATCTTATTGATAACAATGCGAAGCGCGTCCATTACGCTTGCGGCCTTTAAGCGACTGTCCTCGTCAAGTTCACCGTCGGCTTCATCACACACCAGCGTAATTGAAGTGTCTGTCCTTTCTTTGACGTGTAGGCCGTCAGGGGCGTGGTCAACAAATAAAGGTAACACTGAAGCGCCGTTGCCTGTCAGTGCTTTCACTTCAACTCGATTGCCCCGGCATTCCATGCGCAGTGCTGCGTCAACCATTAACAAGCTTTGTAAATCGTCTTTAGAATCAATTTCTGCCGACTCTAAAAGCAATGCGTTATTTTTATTGCCACAAAGGTGGGCAAACGCGGCAAGTGGATCATCGACATAGTGTCCCACCTGCTCAATTGTCTCTACCTTACCTGGAGAAATCCCCAGTTCCGCTAAACTCATTTTTGCTACTCTCCAACTGCAAAAAGACAAAAAAAAGGCCCGTATAAACGGGCCTTTATGTGTATTCATTCACGCACTACAGTGCACACCGCCCGTTAAGTTAGGGAGTGCCACCACCAAGCTGCAACTGTCATTGCTGTTGAAATATTGTATGAATGCATGAATTACTCGTTGTTTTTCCAAACTTCAATAGGATTTGAAGCGGTTAGTACGTATACTTTGTGTGTATAGAAGAAAACAAATTTCCGTTTGTGTCAACCTAAAATTTGCATAAGACATTGAAAATAGATCTACACAGTCATACAAAATTCTCTGATGGCCATCTAACGCCAGAAGAATTAATCCTTCGCGCGCACACCATGCAGGTGGATGCGCTTGCCGTTACCGACCACGATACCGTAGCCGGTTTGGAAGAAGCACATGCCACTCAATCGAAGCAAAAACGTGCTTTAACCATTATTGATGGTGTTGAAATTTCCACCACTTGGCACAGTTTCGATATCCATATAGTTGGATTAAATGTGGACAGACACTGCCCAACGTTTCTTGAGCGGCTGCAAGGCCAGTCTCAAACCCGAGAAGCCCGAGCTGAAAAAATTGCTGATAAGCTCGAAAAGTGTGGGTTTGAAGGTGTTCTAACGCGAGCAAAAGCGCTAGCGGGCGTTGGCCAGGTGACACGGGCGCACTTTGCGCGCGTATTAGTAAACAACTACGGTGTGCCAAGTATGGACGCCGCGTTTAAGAAGTATCTTGGCAAAGGCAAACGAGCTGCAGTTAAAGCAGAGTGGCCAAGTATCGAAACGGCTATCGAGTGGATACACGATGCAGGTGGACAAGCAGTACTGGCTCATCCTGCTCATTATGATATGACAGCGAAGTGGCTACGGCGTTTGGTGGCCTTGTTCGAACAAGCCGGTGGCGATGCCATTGAAACTGCGTTTCCAGGTATCAATAAAACCAAACAAGAGCTTATTAATGAGCTTGCACAAACCCATCAGTTACTAGCATCGGCGGGCTCTGATTTTCACTTTCCGTCTCGTTGGACTGAGCTGGGTAAGAACCTCGGCATTAGCAGTAAGCTCACACCCGTATGGCATAATTGGAAACAATTTGAAGGGCTGACGGCTGAAAGCTAAGAAAATCTAATTTGCTAAGCTCTCGGTATAAATGGGCAAGGTAAGGCAAATGGTTCACGTACGGTTGATGAGCGCTATAGCTAATTAAAATGCCGAGAGTTGGTTGGTAAAAAGCTTAAAAGCGAGTTTTACCCACGAGCTTAACCAGCAAGCTTTACGAGTGGACAGACACTTGCCTCGTTGGCAAAGTAGTATCGTTCTGCGCGTTTAAGAAAAGGAAGTAATTATGAGTCAATTTTTCTATGTGCACCCCGACAACCCGCAAAAGCGCCTTATTAGTCAGGCTTGTGAGTTAATTCGAGAGGGGGCAGTGGTGGTGTATCCGACAGACTCAGGCTACGCCATAGGTTGCCAAATGGAAGACAAAAAGGCGCTTGAGCAGTTGTGTCGTATTCGTCAAATCGATAAAGATCACAACTTTACCTTAATGTGTCGAGACATGTCTGAGCTATCAATTTACGCAAAGGTAGACAACACGGCGTTCAGGCAAATTAAGAACAACACACCAGGGCGTTACACCTTCGTGTTGAAAGCGACTCGCGAAGTACCAAAGCGTTTGCAAAATCCTAAACGTAAAACCATAGGTATTCGCGTGCCCGACAACGCCATTGCACTTGCATTATTAGAAGAGTTGGGCGAGCCGTTGATGTCTACGTCTTTGATTTTGCCAGGTAACACCATGGCCGAGTCAGACCCAGATGTCATTCGCGACAACTTAGAAAAGCAAGTAGGGCTTATTATTCATGGTGGTTACATTGGTGAGCAGCCCACTACAGTGGTTGATTTGTCGGAAGACACGCCGGTAATTGTGCGACATGGCACGGGCGATCCGTCTCCCTTCGAGTAACTTTCGTTTTACTGTTTTTTTGAACAGGTTGTTGTAAATAGCCTATTTTAACTAGCTTCTTTTGCTTGTTGTGAGTGAAAGTTACAGTAGGAAACCGTAAACTATGTTGCGAGGGCCTGTAGTGCTTCGATGTACAGCGAAGCGCTGCAAATTCTCGCGTGAACGCGTAAATAATAATATCAATAATCGCCGCTTTGTTAGCGCGTAAAAACGGTTGTGGAACTGTGTCAGAGCTTGTTGAAGACAATAATAACGATAATGAGGCCTCTGTTGAGAAGGGGCTTTCGACACCTGTTCAGCAGCCGTTGCCACTTGCGTTTATTAATGGCGAAGCGCTAATTGAAAAGCCTGAAGATCTCTTCATTCCCCCCGATGCCCTAGAGGTCATATTAGAAACCTTCGAAGGGCCGCTCGACTTACTACTTTATCTGATTAGAAAACAAAAGTTTGATATCACCACACTGCCCATCGCTGATGTTACCAAGCAGTATATGGAGTATGTAGATGCCATGATGTCGCTAAAATTAGAGCTGGCAGCAGAGTACTTGCTGATGGCAGCCATATTGGCAGAAATTAAGTCCAGGCTTCTACTACCTAAACGCAGTGACGATTCCGACGAAGAAGAAGATCCTCGAGCAGAGCTTATTCGCCGATTAAAAGAATACGAGCTAGTAAAGCAAGCGGCAGAAGATTTAGATATTCAGCCTAGACTTGAACGGGATATTTTCACCACTCACGTTGAACTAAGTGAGAATGTGGCGCCAATTCGCATTGAGCCCGATGTGTCTTTAGCTGAAATTGTATTGGCGTTCAGTGCGGCCATGAAGCGCGCTGAAGCGTTTGAACACCATACTATTGCACGGGAAGCACTGAGCACGCGAGAGCGCATGTCGCTCATCTTGTCGTTACTCACAACAACTGAATATACGCCACTTGAACGCCTATTTACGGTTGAAGAAGGTAAAGCTGGGGTAGTGGTTTGCTTCTTAGCAATTTTAGAATTAGTAAAAGAACAGCTAATTTTATGCATTCAGGCAGGTCCTTATGCAAAAATTCATGTAAAATTAGGTGCCCATGAAGAAAATTAACACGGCGCAGCTTAAACAATTGGTAGAGGCAGCAATATTTGTTGCTGATAAGCCTATTTCAAAGCAGCATTTAAAAGAAACGGTACTCAATGAATTTACCGTCGCTGATAGAACCTTGAGTAAGGTGATTAACGAACTAAAGTTAGACTATCAGCCAAGAGGCATTCAATTGGTGGAAGTAGCAAGTGGCTATCGCTTTCAGTCGTTAGATGCGTTAAGCCCGTGGTTAAGCAAATTGTGGCAGGAAAATGCGCCAAAGTATTCTAGAGCAATGCTCGAAACCTTGGCACTCATTGCCTATCGTCAACCTATAACCCGCGGAGAAATAGAGCAGGTCAGGGGCGTGGCGGTAAGCAGTAATATTATAAAGACACTCACAGAACGAGACTGGGTAAAGGTAGTAGGTCACAAAGAAGTACCTGGGCGACCAGCGCTTTACGCAACTACCAAAGGCTTCTTAGACTATTTTTCGATGACGTCGTTGAGCGATTTGCCCAATGCTGATGCTTTCGAAAACATGGCTGAAAGCGTTGCGTCAGACTCGCCGCTTAAGGTGTTAAATGAGGCACCGTCTGAATAGACCGTGCGACCGTAAACAAGCAATTAAAGAGTGAAAACCCATGACTGAAAAGTTGCAAAAAGTACTGGCTAACCAAGGGCTAGGCTCGCGACGAGAAATGGAACGTTGGATTGAAGAAGGCCGAGTATCGGTCGATGGCACCAAAGCAACATTAGGAGATAGAGTCGACCACACCGCACAAATCCGTGTTGATGGTCATTTGCTATCTCGTCAAACAGAACAGCCAATTTGCCGTGTGTTGATGTACAACAAACCCGAAGGTGAATTGTGTAGCCGTCACGACCCTGAAGGTCGCGATACGGTATTTGACCGCCTTCCCGCCATTCGATTAGGGCGCTGGATCACCGTTGGTCGTCTAGACATGAACACCAGTGGCCTGCTGTTATTCACCAACGATGGTGAACTAGCCAACCGCCTGATGCACCCGAAATGTGAAGTAGAACGCGAATACGCAGTACGTGTATTCGGTGAGGTAACAGGCAAAACACTACATACCCTTCAAAAAGGTGTAGAGCTGGAAGACGGCGAAGCAAAGTTCCTGACAATTTCAGGTGCGCCTACGCCGCAGCATGCTGAAGATGAAAGCATGAACCGTTGGTACAACGTAACGTTGAAAGAAGGGCGTAACCGCGAAGTGCGTCGTCTTTGGGAGTCGCAGGGCGTGCAAGTTAGCCGCTTGATCCGCGTTAAATATGGCCCAATTGAACTGCAGAAGCGTCTACCGCAAGGTGCGTGGGTAGAACTAGGATTAGAAGACGTGAACGCGCTTCGTAGCCATGTTCAACTGCCGGATGAAACACAAACTATGGTTAATGTACGCCAGGGCAAACTTGACCACGCGCGTTTAAGTCGCATGCGTCGCTCGGTTAAAAAGCATAAAGTGCGTAAGCAACAAGGCTTAAATAAACGAGCTGGGCGCCCCGCCAAACGTAAGTAATAGTTAATTTATTCTTGACGTGTAAGTGATTACTCAAAGCCGCAAGCGTTCGCTAGCGGCTTTTTTATTTCGGTGACGTGCATTCTTCAACTTAATCACTAAGTTTGTCTCCCATTTAATTCTGATTTCAGTCACGATGATTACGATCTTCTTTCTAAGCGATGGCGTAGCAAAGTGTGAAGCTGCTACGTCAAGTAGGGTAAGACCAAAACGGAAAAGGAGAGAGTAATGAAAGATATGCCTCAGTTAGGAATGGGAACGTTTCGGTTGAAAGGTGACGAGGCCCGTGAGTCAGTCAGTAAAGCGCTAGAGGTTGGTTTCAGACACATTGATACCGCACAATTTTATGACAACGAAGCACAAGTTGGTGATGCCATAAAAACCAGCGGCCTTGATAGAAGCGAACTGTTTGTCACCACCAAGGTGTGGCACGAGTCATTGGGCGATGCTCATTTTATTCCAAGTGTTCACGAAAGCTTAGAAAAGCTGAAGCTAGAATATGTTGATTTGCTTCTTATCCATTGGCCATATCCTGGTAATGATATTTCACTCGAAAGTTACTTAGGCAATCTTGCGAAGGCGAAAGAGCAAGGGCTTACTCGTCATATTGGGGTGTCTAATTTCACTATTGATTTGTTAGATAAGGCCGAAAAGGTTCTTGGTAAAGGCGAGATTTACACCAACCAAATTGAAATCCATCCTTTCATGCAAAATAAGAAAGTTGTTGAAGCGTGTAAGGAAAAAGGCATAAAAGCGACTGCATATATGCCATTTGCGGTAGGAAAAGTAATGAAGGACGAAACGTTATTGCGAATAGCGCAAAACCACGATGCGACGCCTGCGCAAGTTGTTCTGGCGTGGATGGAGAAACGTCACATTTACGCAATCCCTTCATCAACCAGTAAAGTACACTTGGCAGAGAATTTAGCTTACGGTGGTGTACATTTAACTGATTCAGAGCTCGCGCTTATTGATGATCTTGATAACGGCGACCGAATTGTAAACCCAGATTTTGCTCCAGACTGGGATTAACGATTTATAGAGCGCGTTTGTCTTTAGACTACTAACGGGATAGCGTTTAATTTTACCTAGCTCTGTATACTGGGCTAAAATCAGGGGCCGCCTTTGAGGTACTAATGGCGGCCCCTGAAGAGTCTTTGAATTACCGGTTCAGATTAAATCGATAGATGTGACTTGGTATGGACTCGTGTAAAGGTGTTTTTTAAGGCATGTGATACCGAAAACATCACATGCTCTATTCGGCTTGCTCTATTTCTTTGATGACTTTGGCAGGGTTACCACCTATGACCACATTGTCGCCAAAAGACTTAGTTACCACCGCGCCAGAGGCCACAACCACATTGTCTCCCAACGTTACGCCAGGGTTTATGACCGCCATACCACCAATCCAGCAATTATCGCCAATAGTAATGGGCTTGGCGAACTCGATGCCGGTTGCCCTTTGTACCGGATCTAATGGGTGCGTAGCGGTGTAGAAACCGACTTGAGGCGCAATCATGCAGTTATCACCTATCGTGACCTTCGCTGCATCTAAAATCACACAATTGAAGTTAGCGAAAAAATTTTCGCCTACGTGAATATTTTCGCCGTAATCACATTTGAATGAAGACTCAATGTAAAGCCTTTTTCCAGTACTACCAAACAGCTCTTTTAGTAGTCTTGTACGCTTTTTGTGGTCACTTTGACAAGTTGTGTTGAGCTCGTCTAATTGCATACGGCATTGCTTGCGCAATGCCGATAATGTTTTGTCTGACGGAAAGTATAAATCGCCAGCAAGCATCTTTTCTTGTTCAGTCATGCATTTCCAGAATGTTAGCTTAAATGATTAAGCTGATAAGTTACTGCGCACCACTGTAGCTTACAATGACTTTTTGCTTAAGTTCGTCGCTTTCAATATCTAAGTTAACTGGACGGTGCAAAACAATGTTGCCGTCCACAGTAACCGATGCACTAATCGATAGGGTAGGTTTGTTGTCTGATTTCTTACCCCAAGCGCTTTCACTTTCCTTATATACGATATCGCCTAAAACGTGAGAAGAGCCAGACAAAGTAATATCGCCGTTGAGTGTTTTGATGTGTTTTTCAATGGTTGTATCAACTGCTGTTATGTCTCCATTCACTGTTTCAACGCTACCGCCAATTGTACTTTGCGTAGGAAGCGTAACATTTCCATTCACGGTCTCTACACCCTTAAGCACATTGAGGTGTGAAGCTGCACTTACATCGCCATTTACAATATCGATATTTCGGACAGACACATGGCTACCCATTTCAAGATTTCCGTTAACGATGCTGACTTCATCCGCGCCACCATGATCGCTAATTTCCACATTGCCATTAACAGAAGAAATATCGCCAGCGTGCTTCCCTTCAGCTATGTCAATATTGCCTAGAATAGAACTGAAATCGCTGCCTTCTAATGCACTAGCGTCGCCAACATGGATAACGCAGCCAGTAAGCAAAGAGGCTGAAAGCAACATAGCTGCACTAGCAATAATAGACTTTTTCATATTCTTATATCCTTGATTATTTTATAAATACTTAATAACACGCTTTAACGGTATTAATATCAAACACAAATTTTATTGTGTATTTATAAAATACATTTCACGTATCATGCCACTCTTAAAAAGTATTTTAAATCAGAAGGTTAGTTTAATATGCCAAAGGGGGGAGGCTGCCTTAATAGTGTAATGGCTAATTTTATAGTTTCATCTGCTATCGGATGGCGAATTTGACCATTCTGCACCACATGGCTCTAAGCTCAGAAGGGAGCTCAGAAGGGGACAGACACTCGCTTGAAGAAATTATTTAAAGAAATGGACAGACACTCAATGTGAATACATCTTTTTGGTTACAAGCTGCTTTTTTGAGTGTGTGTCCAAGAAGTACAGGTAGCTATTTGAGTGTGTGTCCAACGAGTACAGGCAAGGTTTTAGCCTTTGCGAGTGTCTGTCCTCGAATTTTAATAGTATGTTGGTATATGTGGTTTTTACTTTTTAGTGAGGTTAGGTGGCGATGATAAAGATTTATCACAACCCAGAGTGCGGCACGTCTAGGAACGTACTGGCGATGATCAAGGCCGCTGGGTATGAGGTGCAAGTTATTGAGTATTTACGTGTTGGGTGGGAACGTGAACAACTAACTTATTTATTGAATGCAGCTAACCTTAACCCCGACAAGCGCTTCGCACAACAAAGTCGCATGCTGCCGAATTTGAGTTACTTGATGAAACAGTGACTAAAGAAATCATCTTTGAATTGATGCTGGAGCATCCCACCTTGGTGAATAGGCCTATTGTTTGCATCCCCAAAGGTGAATACGAAAAAGCAGTTTCTTTACCTCTTGGGAGGGTTGAAGGTAATTCCTATTCTAATAACGCGAAAGAAACAGTGAAATTATGCCGGCCAAGTGAAGCTGTACTGGATATTTTGCCTGTATGGCCACAAGGCCCTTTTGCTAAAGAAGACGGCACACCACTTATAGACCAAGATGGTAAACGAGTAATTTAAACGGAGTAGTTTATGCAGGACAAGTACACGCAATTGAATAAGGCTAAAAGGCTTGCATTGGCCTGTTTGATTTTTGCCGCAAGTGTATTTGTTTTAACGGTTATACTTCCCAAGTTTTATCCAAACTTGCAAGGAGTATGGTGGTTGGGGCTTGTTAAGATGGCCAGTGAGGCGGCGCTCATCGGTGGTCTAGCTGACTGGTTTGCAGTGACGGCATTATTTAAGCCAATTCCAGCGAAGTACCCCATTCCGCACACCAATATCGTGGCTAGTAACAAGTCTGTTATTGCTAATAACCTGTCATTGTTCGTTAAGGAAAAGTTCTTTCATCCTGAAGCAATAGAGAAGCTAATTCGGGACAGCGACCCTGCAAAGGGCGCGGGAAGGTGGTTGTCACAAGATAGAAACGCTACCCGTTTAAGTCGCTTTCTATGCGATGCTTTTGCAGGCGTTCTTCGCGTGCTCGATGACAAACCTGTGAAAGCGTTTATCGCTAAAACCGCACAGAAGGGCATTAACCAACTTGATTTTAGGCAATTGATGGCAACCTCGTTAAGCACCGTTACGAAAGAGCGCCAGCATCAGGTAGTGCTTGATAGGGTGTTAGGGAAATTGGCCTCACTGCTTGCAGAGCCAGAAACCCAAATCTACATAGCAGATACGTTAGTAGTCTGGCTAAAAACCGAATACAGTCGTATTGAAAAGCTATTGCCGTCTAGTTGGCTAAGCGAGCAGGGGGCACTCATTGCTGTTAAAGCGGTTTCAAGTATTTTGGAAGATGTATACGAAGATGAGCATCACCCCATTCGCCATGCATTTGATGAGCAAGTACACGAATTCCTCTACGAACTACAGCACAGCCCGTTAATGGAGAAAAAGGTAAACAGCTATCGGGAAAAAATCATCAATGACCCAGCGTTAAACGTGTATGTTCAGCAATCATGGGCCAAGTTTCATCAATGGCTTTTAACGTCTCTTGAACAGCAAAATGGTAAAGCAGAAACAAAGGTGTCGAGCCTTTTAAACGATTTGGGTACCACGTTAACGCAAGACAGTGAGCTAGCAAAAGCGTTCAATAAGCACATTGGAGAAGCGGCTAAATATATGGCGCCTGAGTTGGCTGAATTTCTAACCCGTCACATTCGCGACACCATTAATAGTTGGGATGAGCGTGAAATGGCTGAGCAGGTAGAGTTGAATATTGGCCGCGATCTTCAAAAAGTTCGCATAAACGGCACGATCGTAGGCGGGTTGATAGGTGCAATATTGTTTGGCATAGAGGCCCTGCTTGGCCTCTAGTCATTTATTTAAGCAAGTCGCATTAGCTGGTGTGGGTATGAATAGCTTAAGTGTCGCTGTTAATCAGCGCTAAAACGCAAACTTTAAAGCAACCATTTCAACGCTTTGTATTGGCAACAAATTTTAAAAAAGTCTACTTCGCCGTTAAAGCAAATACCAAATTATCAGCGTCTACTTTGCCTTTCAAACCGCCTTCAAGCACCGAGCGCTCTAACCTTTGAATGTTGTAGTCCGCTGAATAAAGAGCGTCGACGGTTTTTTCGTTTACGCTAAAGGGAGGGCCGGCCATTTCATTCTGGTCATACCCGAAAGAAATGATTAGCTGGGGGGCGCATTGAGTAATGGCCATTAAATGCGCAGCATATTGCTCGCGAAGCGGGCTAGGCAGCGCGACTAAAGCGGCTCTATCGTAAATGCCCGTAACGTCACCTAAGTCGCTTGATGTAAGTTTAAAGATATCACCTACGTAAATGGTTAAACCGTCTTTAGCGTAAATTTTACCGTTGGAAGTAGTGGTAACGGTAGGATCTACACCTAGCTCTTCAAACAGCTGTATAATAGCCACTTCGCTTAGCTCAGCACCAACCACTTCACAACCTTGAGCCAGTAACCAACCAATATCACGGGTCTTTCCACATAGTGGTACAAAAATGCGCTTTAAAGATGTGCTAGGACTATCGTCGCCAAACAGAAAAGACGCATACTTTATTAAAAGTGCATTCCCTTCAGGTTCGTGAAATCCAATCTCGTTCTTTTGCCATTTACTGTGCCAAAAACTATGTTCCATATAAACCTCAAGTAGGTAAGCGATATATCTCTAAAAAACAGGCGTTTTTATGAAGGGTATTAGAAACAAAAAAGGTAGCGAGAAACGCTACCTTTTAAACAAAATTAGTTATCAAGCGGTGTATTGAAGTCTTCAGATAACTCGAAGTCACCTTCAACCGTTGTCACTTTGTTGTCTACAAAGTTAATCACCATTTGCTTTTGAAAATCTTCACCACGCTTTTTCATACCGCGCTTCATATCGTAAACGTAGTACCAAGTGTCATCGTCGAATGAGTCTTGAACAACAGGGTTACCTAGTACATAAATAACTTGTTCTTTTGTCATTCCAACGCGCAGCTTTTCCACATCTCTTTGATCAAGGAAGTTTCCTTGAGGAACGTCGATTCGATAAATCCAGTTCGAGCAAGCGGTTGATGTTAGTGTGATACCAAGAATTACTAATAGGTGTTGCAACTTCATGCGTTAATTTGTCCAGTATTGCCTTTGTTAGTGTCAATGAACTTCGCTAAAGCGAATTTCGAGACTGTTTTATTGCAAGCGCGAAGGCATGCTACATTGACAACTATGACCAATCAACTGCATTTTAGTTCGATGCTGCGCTTTTAAGCAGTTCTTTTGCATTCGCTAGCGCCGATTTGGTTACTTTATCACCGGCTAATAGTCTTGCAAGCTCATCGATCCTGTCTTGCTTCGTCAACGCCAACATCTGGGTTTCAGTACTTTCCCCGTCGGTAAGCTTGGTAACAAACAATTGATTATGTGCCTGTGCCGCTACTTGAGGTAGATGGGTAACACACATTACTTGCGATTGTTTACCTAATTTACGTAAAAGCCCGCCAACGATTGATGCTGTTGGGCCGCTAATGCCCGTATCGACTTCATCGAAAATCATAGTAGGGGTAGCGTGATGGCCGCTCGCGATAACCTGAATAGCCAGTCCTATACGAGAAAGTTCACCACCTGATACGACTTTTTCTAATTTGTCTGCATCTTGACCAGGGTTGGTAGACACTTTAAATTCTACGGTATCTAGACCTGTGCTCACCGGCTTCTTAAGTTCGTCGTATTGAATCTGAATATCCACTTTTGCGTGGGGCATATTCATTTGGCGAATTTGCACTTCAATATCTTCGCTTAGCTTACCAGCAGCACGTTGCCTGCTCTCAGAAAGCGCTTTGGTCGCGGTTAAATACGTTGCACGTGCTTCTTCTACTTCGCCTTCAAGAGTACCTAACAGTGTTTCCTGTTCCGATAAAGCATTGAATTCGGCGGCTAGCTCTTGGTGATGCTGATAAAGTCCTTCTGGCATCACAGTATGTTTACGGGCAAGTTCCATCGCCTTCGCATAGCGCGCCTCAACTTGCTGTAAGCGAAGTGGATCGATCTCTAAGTGATCGCAGTAGCTACGTAGCTCTCCTGCCGCTTCTTCTACTTGAATTGCTGCATCATTAAGCATTGCAATGATTGGCGTTAAACTAGCGTCGTGCGTCTCTAATTCGCCTAAACGTTCAATACTGCTTTGTATAACTGACAGTGCGTTGCCTTCATCGCTTTCATATAAATTGTATACGCTAGTCTGTGCTTGCTCTAAAAGACTTTGCCCGTTACTCAGGCGTTTGTGCTCTATTTCTAACTCTTCAAATTCACCCTCTTCAATGGCGAATTCATCAAGTTCTTGAACCTGATAAGTTAACAGCTGAATTCTGTCTTCGCGCTGCTGGGCTTGTTCTTGAAGCGCCTTTAACGTGCGCTGCTTATCACGCCAAAGAGAGTAGGTTTCTCTAACTTGCACTAATATGTCGTTGTGCTTAGCGTAACCATCAACTAATTCCCTTTGATGGTCTTCTTTCAGCAACTGTAGGTGAGTATTTTGACCGTGAATGGCCAACAAAAACTGGCCTAAGCCTTTTAACTGCTGAAGTGAGGCGGGAATACCGTTGATAAAAGCTTTTGAACGGCCTTCCTTTGAAATAACTCTGCGAATAAAGCAGCTATTCTCATCTTCATCTGAGGTGAGCTCATGTTCATCGAGGAAGGCTTTAGCTAATACATTGCCGTTTAAAGAAAAGTGAGCAATGATCTCCGCTTTTGCGCTACCTTTTCGCACCGCATTTGCGTCGGCGCGCTCGCCTAAGCACAAGCTTAAGGCATCAATAGCAATTGATTTACCTGCACCGGTTTCACCGGTTATAGCAGTCAACCCGTTTTCCAGTTGAACTGATAATTGTTTTACAACAGCAAAATTAGAAATAGAAAGATGCGCTAACATAACCACACTCGAAAAAAGTTGAACATGATGATATATACAGTAACTGATAATATATACAGTATTTGTGTTGTGTAAAGTTAAGTCGCAAAATATTTATTTAAAAACAACCGGCGTCGATAATAATATTCGTAAAATCAATTGTATAGGTTCGATCTTTTAAGGGTGGGTTATGAATAACCGATAATTCGGATTCGCCGCGAAGGGAAAACTTAAAAAGGAGAGCCGAAGCTCTCCTTAACATTACAACTTTAATCTATTGCAGATAGTTCGGATTACAATCTGCAAACACAGTGAACGTATTCTATTGCTGTAGCTCACCGCTGCCAGACTCAATGTGCGCGCGCACAAACCACTGGAACTGTTCTAAATCTGCAAGTTGGCCGGTAATCATATCTTCCGATACTGGGTCAATTTCACCTAAAAGCTCTAACGCTTTTCTATGGTCACCATTTACACCGTCATATACGGCATCCAGCGCCTTAAGGTGGTCAAGTACTAAACCTTTACCCAATTCATAATCGTTCCAGCTGCGACCTTCAACAATGGCTTTTGGTGTACCTTTCGGTACGCCACCTAACGTGGCAATTCGCTCTGCAATTGTGTCGGTCATTTCGCGTACCGCATCTACCTGCGGGTCCAACATTTCATGCACACCGATAAAATTTGGTCCTACTACATTCCAATGAATGTGCTTCAACGTTAACTGTAAATCTAATAGTGCAACCAATCGCTGATCCAATACCTTGATTGTTTTGGCAGCTGCATCGTTATCCATTCCAGGGGCTGTAAATTTGATATTGGTGTTACTCATGATATCTCCTATTGAATGCAAATAAGTCAGCGGGATGCGAAACATCATTTAGGCCAAATAACAAAGGCCTTGTGCTGACGACTTGAAGTAATAGGTGCAACAGGTATGCCGAAGTCTTATATTTCTATAAGTCTTGGTTTTCGTTAAGGAAATTAGAGAAGATTAAAAAATCTTTATTTTTCAAGCCTGTAGCAATCAAGAAAATGCTACAGGCTTATGTAATAAATGCACATGGAATCGACTAAATGGAGCAGGGAGGTTAGTAAAGCTTACTACCCCAACCTAACTTTTTACGAAGTACATTGAAGTAGCTGTAGCCCTTAGGGTGAACAAGATGAAGCTTGTCTACGCTTTTGTTTATTCGAATTTCATCACCAGGTAGCACCGGCAGAACAATATGGCTATCGCAACTCACTTGTAGCGAGTCACTATTAACCTTTGATACTTTCATCGATACCTGACTGTCAGCATCAACAACGATTGGACGGCTGCTCAGTGTGTGAGGAAACATGGGGACCAACGTAAGTGCATCTAGCTTAGGCATAATAATCGGTCCGCCCGCTGATAAAGAGTAAGCCGTTGAACCTGTAGGTGTGGCTACTATTAATCCGTCGCTGCGCTGACTGAATACAAATTGCTCATCGATGTAAATTTCAAATTCCATCATATGGGCAACTTTTCCGTGGTGAAGCACCACTTCGTTTACAGCAGAGTTGTTACTTTTAAGCTTTTCGTGTCGATAAACTTCTACTTCTAGTAAGAAGCGCTCTTCTACTACGCATTCACCGTTAAAGATAAGGTCAAGTTGTTGAACAATATCATCGGGGTGGATATCAGTTAAAAAGCCGAGATTTCCGCGGTTTACACCGACAACGTGAATGTCAAAGCGAGCGAGCACACGTGCTGCACCAAGCATGCTGCCGTCACCGCCTACCACAACGGCAAGGTCAGCCTCTTTGCCAATAGTGACAAGGTTACAGCTTTTGAAGTTTTCGGTTTCAAGTTCTTCAGCAATACTTTCCTCAACCAATAATTTACAGCCTTTTGCCAATAAATATTCGGCTAGAATGTTGAGGCTGTCGTGGGTTGCAGCGTGCTGAGGTTTTCCAATTAAAGCAACGGTTTGATAGGGCATGGAATGCTAATGTCCTTTCATTTCCAATGGTTGGACATTAGCACAGGTTTTTTGCAAAAGAAAAGCGTAAAACGGCACACAGCGCAAGGTTTAGCGATCTTCTAACCGATTATAGTCGAGAAGACCGCCTTCAATAGGATAGCGCTCGCTAGACCATTGCATTAATTTATCACTAAACGCCCAAAAATTAGGGTTGGTTCGGCGCATGCCAATATCGTCGAGCAGGGCTTTGTAATCGGCTTCGCTTTTAATGGATTTAAGCTTCTCAATCGAAGACGTTATCTCTGAGGCATTGATATACCAGAATGCGTCAGGGTAACTGCCCAACAAACCATGAACTAGCGTGATTGAATCTTTAGAAGGCTCCCGGTTTTCCTCTTCTTCAAATAGGCTATTTACATTGTAATGCGCGCTATTTCTAAGGGCAGTGAATACATCAATGTTGTCTGGGTTTTTGTCGTCTTGAATCACAATCATGGTAGTTTCAGGCATCAACGTCGCTTGTTGAGCAGGAAGCGAATCTAAGCGCTCTAATGCTTCGAACTGTTCAGCTGATAGCAAACGTTTATTGTAGGTTGAGGCATTCGGTTGAACTTTAGCCAAGTATTGCGATAACAATTGATAAAGTTCTTGTTGAGGATTATCTGTTTCGAACGCTATGCCAGAAGGTTGTTCGAAACTGTTGATATCACCTTCCAAATAATCGGTAAGTTCAGGGCTTGCGTTTTGATACCAATCGTCAAGAAGTTCATGGCGGGTAGTTGGAGGAAGTAGATTAAGGAAGTTCGATTCACCTTCCATGCGCAAGAAATCCATGTACAAACGGGTCAATAACTGATGGCCATAATTGCCGTAAACATCAAAGCCAGCCACAAGCAAATAGTGAATGCGCTCTAACAAGGCATAGTCAATCACCCATGCTGTTTTAGTGGGCTGGCCAACCATCCCTTTAACAACTGTGGCATTATCGAAATGACGAAATACGGTTAAGCTCGCATTAGTATTATCGCCGTCGCCATCCCATATACTCGACACACTCAAATGCTCTTCATTTTTGAATTCATTGTTCAAAAAGGTGGTTCTTGCACGCATATATTCGCCTTGGCGCTTTGCGTATTTAACCCAGTTTACCGCAAGGGCTGAGCTATCTTTTTCAGCGGGAAGGTGGAGGTTTTCTTTTTGAGAAGCGTAAAAAGCATTTACTTTTTCAGATGCTGCAATGTCTGGGTCGACAAAGAACACCCAGAATCGATCGTTAATGACGTTAAGCGCGACTTGTCCTCTGCACACGGGACCTTTGATATAACCCATAATGGTGTTTTGCGCGCGCTCAAGCATAAATCGATAACGACTTTCTACTGGCAATAAGGTAAAGGCCGTTAATGGGTTGGCCGCCACTTGGGGTTTGTATGATGGTAATGTTTCTACAGAAAATTCTGCGTCGACAAACCACGATTGCCATTTATCCATCAGTGTTTTATTAATGGCGTACGCTTGATGTGTTTTACTCACAATAGTTGAATGCACTGGCTGTAGACGATAGTAAACGCGCTCGACCTCCGGATCGTCGAAGGGTCTGCGAGTAGCAATAATATCTAACGCTTGTCCGGGTGGTGTACGCGAGCGCACTAGATTAAAAAACTGAGGCGTTTTACCTTTTTCTGAAATATCTTCGAAATAGAGGTGAGACGTAAACAAGTGTTCGTAAATATAGCGTGCGGAAAGCTGCATCTTGTTGCTATCCCCATTAAGCCATACTTCCAAATCAGTTATGTTCTCATTCAGTTCTTGTGAGAGCGCTTTGGGTAAAGGTAACGGCGCACCATGGTTTAACCACTGAATGAGTGTAGAGTGCTCTGCATCCGACAGGGCTGGCAGTGCGTAGGGCATGCCTCCCAGGGGCTGGCCTGCTATGTACCCGCCCATTTCATCTATTGTTGGGCATTGGTTTTGTCGATTTAAGCTTATATCGAAATTATCACCTAAATGAGCGGTGTTGGGCAAAGGGTGCTGTTTTTTTAGCAAAAGCATTTGCGCTAGCACCGAAGATTGGGTCGGCGAAGCGTTAGGTTTTTCTTTCGATTCGAGCACGTCGAAAAAGCCACGCTCTCGCCATGCGTCTACGTTGTGGGCGTCGAGAAACATTCTATTGGGTTGGGCAGCGGTGAGTCGTGTCCCTTCATAGACTTTTTCTTTGTTAGCACCTCTGGCTATACCCTCTGGAGATGACATCTTTAGTTGGCATGGCGCATCGTAACAGGCGTGGCAGACAACACAGCGCTGCGTTAGTACTGGGTTTACTTGTGTGTCAAAGAAATTGTCGGGCAAATTCTCCATGGCGGGCATGACGTTGTTTGATGAAAGTAAAGGAGCGTCAGGTTTCGGCCATTGCCATATCGCTATAGCGATAATTGCTATAAGCAACGAAATCATACCGAGTTTCTTCATAATCGTAGTCCACAGAAAAGTTCTAATCAGTTTATCACTCATTTCACGTACGGTGATGTTAATAATTAACCATTAACTCTTGGCAATGGAAACAACCACGCATTTGTATGTATTTGGAGGAAAGCTGGAGAGGTAGTGGGGCGGTAACATTATTTTTACATTGTCATTGCTTTGGGCGTTGTACTAGGTATGCTGATGAAAAGAATTCGCAGCGAGGGAAACATGTCTCATCAAATTATTCTGCCAAGAGTGATGCACATAGGGAAAGGGGCGAGTCAGCGGGTTGCTGAAACGCTAAAAGGACTCAACTGCCATAAACCTTTACTGGTTACCGATAAGGTAATGGTTGAGTTGGGATATAGTGCTGCCATAGTACAGGTGCTGGAAGAGGCAGGAATAAGCGCCGATGTATTTTCAGATACGGTGCCAGAGCCCACGGTGAGGTCTATTTATCGCGGTGTGGATGCGTTCAAAACCCACGCTTATGACAGCATCATTGCTTTAGGTGGTGGAAGCCCCATCGATAGCGCAAAAGCCATCGCTATTTTGGGTAAGTACGGCGGCGAAATGCGAGACTACAAATTCCCGCGGGTTGTAGATGAAGCGGGACTGCCGATCATTGCTATTCCCACAACAGCGGGAACGGGCTCAGAAGCAACGCGATTTACCATTATCACCGACGAAGATACCACAGAAAAAATGTTGTGTGTTGGTTTAGGGTTTATGCCAACGGCAGCCTTGGTCGATTATTCATTAACGCAAAGTTTGCCTGCCCGCGTGACAGCCGATACAGGCATTGATGCGCTTACTCACGCTATTGAAGCGTTTGTTAGCCGCAAAGCCAATCTTTACAGTGATGCACAGGCGTTATCAGCCATGGCGTTAATTGCGCCTAATCTACGCACTGTATTTGCAGACCCAACAAATGAAACGGCGAGAGAATCAATGATGCTGGGCTCAACCCTCGCAGGTATTGCCTTTTCAAACGCCTCAGTGGCCCTTGTTCACGGAATGAGCCGGCCTATCGGTGCAGCGTTCCATGTGCCTCACGGATTGTCGAATGCCATGTTGTTGCCCGCGGTTACCGCCTTTTCTATTCCAAGTGCATCAGTGCGTTATGCACAATGTGCTCGCGCCATGGGTGTTGCTACGCAAAGTGACTCTGATGAGGTGGCGAATCAAAAGCTTATCAACGAACTAAAAGCGCTCAATGCAGATTTGCAGGTGCCTACGCCTGCCGATTTCGGTATTGATAAAGAGGCATTTTTTGCAGCGACGTCAACAATGGCAGAACAAGCTTTGGCATCAGGTTCTCCCGGTAATAATCCACGTGTACCTACCATTGAAGAAATGGTTGCCATTTATGTATCTCTTTGGGAATAACGTTTTTGCGAAAACATTAAACGAAAAAAGACTGCTTATTGCAGTCTTTTTTATGTGAAAAGAAATATTGTGTAAAAAGCTTGCGGGTTATCGTGCCGTCCAGCCCCCATCAAGTACCATAGTTTGCCCTGTTATATTGCGAGCACTGGGCGACATTAAGAAGCTTGCGGTATCGGCAAGTTCTTCAACGCTAACAAATTGCTTTTTAGGCATGGGTTCTAACATTATTTTTGTTATTACCTCTTCCTCGGAAAGGTTATTTTCTTTTGCCTGTGCTGCAATTTGTTTCTCCACCAATGGTGTTTTCACATAGGCGGGGCAAAGGGTATTGATAGTTACATCGCAATCTCCTGTTTCAAGAGCGATAGTTTTTGCGAACCCTAACAGCCCATGCTTCGCCGCTACATAAGCAGACTTATAGGGCGAGGCTACCAACGAGTGAATAGAGCCTACATTGATAATGCGCCCGTAATTTTGCTTACGCATGGCAGGTAAAAACGCTTGGGTTAAAAGAGCAGGGCCAACAAGCATAATATTTATAAGCTGCTGCCACTTATCTGCAGGGAAGTCCTCGATGCGCGAAACGTGCTGAATACCGGCATTGTTTATAAGCACATCAACGGTATGTTTCCCTAGTACCTCAGGTAGCGCTGCGACTTGTTCTGCATTGCATACGTCTACCGCTACTGCGCTGGCCGAACCGTCTAAATGCGCAAGTCGAGTCACAGCCTCTTTTGCTGCCTGTTCGTTTATGTCGGCGATGATCACATGGTGCCCTTGTTTCATCATTGACTCAGCAATGCCAAAGCCAATGCCGCTTGCTCCACCCGTGATAAATATTGTGCGCTTAGTCATTGTTACTTCCGTTGGATTTATTTAGTGAAGGTGCACTATTTAATGAAAACAGCAGCTGTTTTACTGCGTTTATTTGTGCGCCGTTCCTGTTGGCGTAATCGCCAGAGGCATAGCCCCACCAATCCCAACAGCCTTGTGGATTTAACGGCATGAATAACGACTTCTTAGTTTGCGGATAAAGCACAACAATATTGTTGTCATCAGCCCATTCATTCAGCCCCGTTTGGGTAGTGTAGGCATCGCCTACAGCATCGGCATACTGGTTACAGCCGTGGAAACTGATATGGGCTCTGCACGGCTCGCCTTGTGCACAGCTTTCAGGCACATACACAAAACCTTCGCTTGCTAATGTTTTGGCATCGCCACCCGCTATTTTTTGTTGATCAATTGAATGAATTTGCCCTGACAGTGACTCGTCAGGTGTCGAAACATTTTCAATAAGATGAGAGAGCATGGCACCTGCTGCATCGTAGTCGCAGTTCCCAATGAAGGGGCTTTCTGACTTCATGCAGTTAACCCCATTGTTTTGGGTAGGAAAAAGGTGTGCCATCGGCTTGTCATTGATATAGGCAATATTTTGTGTGTCTGTCCACAATTTGTATTGCTCAAATAATAAATCGCTCACTGGTGCAATCACTCTGGTGTCTTGCGTACCGTGGAAAAGCCAGACTTTTGCGTCTTTCATACTGGAAAGCGACGCAATTTTTCCTTCAGTTTCATACTGTTTGGCTTTTTCATTCAGCGCTTCAAGGTTAATTTCTCCCTCTACCTTGTTCACGCACTGTGCCAGGGCAGTGGTTATATCACCTTGTGCACAGAAATACGGGCCGCCAGCAATAACGCCAACGCCTTTTACCCAGTCACTGTGTGCTAACTGAAATTGTGTTGCCATGTAACCGCCTGAGGATAAGCCAGATACGGTAACGTTCTTTAAATCAAGAGTGAGTGACGGAAGCGCGTCTTGCGCAGATGACTCGTTACCGAATACCGGTACACTAACGGCAAGTGCGCTTAATACAGACAGACAAAGCGCGTGGCGTAAAAAGGGGGTAGATTTCATCATTGCATTGCTGCCTTATCATTTTCTAAAAATTGGCGAATAGCCTGAGCCTGAGCGGATACATTCGTCACGCCTTCCAAATGACCTAATTTGCCATTTAGCGTAACCAATGTGCTGTCGTTATTCATTGAAGTTAAACCTTGGTGTGCAGTTTGCGATAAGTAGGGCATAAGAAGCAAATCAGTTTGGGCTGGAATAAACAGCGTTTTCGCCTTTATCGACGCCAGTCCTTGCTCAAGATTACCTTGATGCCCAGCAACGAAGAGCTGGCAAGCTCGAACCAAATACAAAAGGTGGTTTGCGTCCATGGATTTTGCCCGGGTCTTTGCTCGCTCACGTAGCCAATTCACAATACTGTGTGATTGACGTATATCATTAAGCGGCGCCGACTCAACATTTTTATACCCTAACGTGTTGCCGGTTTGGTTGAAAAAAGAAGGGGTAAGGGCATTTTGCGTAATTAACATGAGCGAGGCAGCTAAGCCATTAAGGGGCGCTTGCTCTTTGGAATAAGCGCCGTTGTTCCAGTTTTTATCTAGAGTGATAGGCGTTGCCCAGTGTTCCAATGCCGCGGTAGTCCATGCATCGCTTTGACCTGCGCCGATAACTGAAATCATACGTTCAACCCAGTCTGGGTAAGCGCTCGCCCAATCGATAGCCTGCATAGAGCCCATAGAAGGCCCAATAACCGCATACAGTTTGCTAATGCCTAAACTTTCGAGAAGTGCTTTTTGAACATTGACAAAGTCACGTATTGTCACGACGGGAAAGTCTAAGCCATAGGGTTTGCCTGTATCTGGATTTATTGACGTAGGACCGGTTGTAATAACGTGCGGGTCGTAAGCATTTAGATTGGCCAGCGTATCAACGCTTATTACATAAAAGCGGTCTGTATCAATCGCCTTGCCGGGGCCGATAATACTATCCCAGTAGCCTGGCGCTGGATCGTTTTCATTGTACTTTCCAGCTGCGTGAGAAGATCCAGAAAAATAGTGGGTAATCAGTATAACGTTACTCTTAGCATCATTTAGTGTTCCGTACGCCTCCCAGCCAACTTTTACGTTTTTAATTTGTTTACCACCAAAGGTTGTGAAATGAGGCATTTCAAAAACGCGTTTTTCTACCATCAGCGAAGCGCTTGGCAAGGAAGAAACGGGCTCAGAAGTAGGTGCTTTTGAAGAACTGAGCAATGGCGATGTATCGTCGGATTCGCCAGCAATGCCCTGGCAATGTACCGTCAACATTAGTGTGGCAAATAATCCCACCAAGGAGCGCTGCTTTTTAACTAAATACACCTCAACCAAATTTGCTAATGCTAAGTGTTTCTGCACTCGTTGTGAGCTGAGCTGTTTCAATAGCTTATTGATGCCTTTGCTCTTATTCCACACTAGCGTGGAAGCAAGCGTATTTTTCCAATTCATACTTTCTTATCCCTTTCTCTGGCCGCATTTTTAGATGGCAATGTTTTGCTAGAGTGACTTATATATCGTGCGGCCTTAGGCCATATCGTTGGCTTTGACTAATGCTACATAATGCTAAACAGGCCAATGGCCATGGCAAGGCCAATAACTGGCACCACAACTGTTAGCGCACCAACCGCCCAGTAGGCAGCCTGATGGGTTTCGTTACAAATGGCGCGTATGGTAGTAACCACATAGCCATTGTGAGGTAACGAATCTAATGCGCCTGATGATATAGACACAATTCTATGTAGCTGTTCTGGCTCTACGCCTTGGTCAAGGTAATGCGGAGCCACCAAGGGTAAGGCAATGGCTTGTCCGCCAGATGCACTTCCTGTTAACCCTGCAATCACGCTTACGGCAATGGCGGCACCAATAAGCTCGTTACCAGGAATTTGGGTCATAAGCGCTACTGTTGTTTGAAACGCTTCGGTGTTTTTTGCTATAGAGCCAAAACCTACAACAGCGGCGGTGTTACCTATGGCGATCAATGCGCCGGTGGTACCCGCATTTATGGCAACCGGTAAACTGTGAAAATGTTTGTAGTTAATAGCCAGCAAACACAGTACGCCGCCGCCTAACGCCAGAATAAGCGCAAGCTGAGCGAGTTCTTCATGGAATAGAAACGAAATGACTAACACCACGACTAACGGCACAATTCCGGTAAGCGGGTGGGGTAGCGCTCTGTCTCGCACTTCAGGGTCGCTTGCTCTGGCTTCAAACACCTCGCCGTTATTAACGGCTTTTCTGATCATCTTAGCAAGCCACCAGTAACCGAAGCATGCCATGAATATGGCGACGACAAGGCTAACTTCCCACGCAGCAAAAGGGGAGGTGCCTAAATACTTTATAGGGATCCAGTTTTGGATTTCCGGTGAACCTGCCGAGGTCATCGTAAATGTTACCGACCCGAATGCCATGGCAGCAGGTATGAAGCGACGGGGTAGGTTGGCATCTTTAAACAAACTCACCGCCATAGGGTAAACAGAAAACGCTACCACAAACACGCTTACACCACCGTAGGTCAAAATAGCGCAAGCTAGCACAACAGCTAATACGGCACGCTTGTAACCAATTTTGGTGATAATCCAGCGAGAAACAGCATCTGCTGCTCCTGTGTCTTCCATGAATTTACCGAATAACGCACCAAGTAAAAACATGAAAAACCAAGAGGCGATAAAGCCAGAGAAACCACTCATATAGGTTTGGACGAAGTTTACGTCGCCGGTGAAGACGCCGATATTATTGGTAATGGCAACTACAAGCGCACACAAAGGTGCAGCAATAAAGAGGTTCATTCCGCGTATTGTCAAAACAATAAGCAACAACAGACCGCCTACTAAGCCAATCATACTTAACATAGTTATTATTCCTTAAAAAATCTGTGACCGCAGATGATCCGAAACAGTTAAGTCGATTTAAGATTTGCTTACACTCAAAACCACAAAGTGTATACAAATCAGATAAAAAGCGTTCATAACAGACATAAAGTTTGACGTTACTTTTATCAAAATCCCATAGTACGATGGTACTACATACTATTAACAATTAATTAACTAAAGTGATTTTGACCGTAGGCAATACATCCGGCAGTGACCAGAACTTAGAACAACAAGGACTCACTATGTCTCAATCAATACACACAAATGGCTTGGTTTTACCCTACCAATCACATTCAGCCTCTGTTAGCACAGTAGAACGCAAAAGCGATTCAGTTAAGCTCCCCATTCGCAGCCTTTGTGCCCTAGCGGTGGCAAGCGTTTTAAGCACAGCGCCAGTATTTGCTCAGGATAGTCAAGCCAATGCCGATGCCGAAGCGCAAAAAGGAAAATTAGAACGCATTGAGGTGACAGCGCGAAAAACTGTCGAGTCATTACAGGAAACGCCGGTAGCTATCACGTCTATTGGTGCGGTTGAACTTGGAGAAAAGGGGATTAGCGTGCTGACTGAAGTGCAGCAGTTTTCGCCCAACACTACGCTACAAACCAGTCGCGGTACCAATTCCACCTTGACGGCATTTATTCGCGGATTGGGTCAGCAAGACCCGCTTTGGGGCTATGAACCAGGCGTGGGTATTTATGTTGACGATGTTTATATTGCTCGCCCACAAGGGGCCGTACTTGATTTGTTAGACGTACAGCGTATTGAGGTATTACGTGGTCCGCAGGGGACGCTTTACGGAAAGAATACGATTGGTGGCGCGGTTAAATACGTTACGAAAGAAATGACCGGCGATACGCAGATGAACGTTGAAGCTACGGTAGGTAGCTATAGTCAGCGGGATATCAAAGTGACAGGTCAAATACCGCTGATTGAAGACACGGTGTATCTAGGCGTGGGTTATGCCAACTTAAACCGCGACGGCTTCGGCGAATATCTGGTAAGCGCGTTGCCCAATCAAGATAAAGAGAATTATAACAAAGATCTCTGGGCAGCCCGTGTAACGCTAGAAGTTCACCCGAGTGAAGATTTGTTTTTCCGTATTGGATGGGATAAGACCGAAGACACATCAAATGCGAAAGGCGGCTACCGTTTAATCCCAAGTATGTTAACTGATGCGCCCGTGCCTGATTCGGTTTTCGATTCGTACACCAGCTTACCTACATGGAATAAAGTCGAGTTAGAAGGCTATAACTGGCTGGCACGATACAGAGTGAATGATGATTTAGAGCTTAAATATATTGGTTCGCATAGAGAGAGCTATTCACCTACCAACATTGATTTTGACAATACGCCCCTGCCTATTTTTGATGTGCCGGCAGAGTATGACGACAGTAATGATACTCACGAGATTCAAGCGAATTATATTGGGAACGCGTTTAGCTTAGTGTCAGGGCTCTACTTTTACGATGGTGAGAGTTGCGGTAATTTTGATGCCATTTTAGGTGTGTTAGGTCAATCGCTTGGTGCCTCAGGGTTAACGCGGGAAGTGACGGGTTGTAATAACTCAGAAAGCTGGGCTGCCTATGCGCAAATGAACTATGACGTAACTGATAAGCTATCGCTTTCGCTTGGTGCCCGATACACCGATGAAGAAAAGACCGCGTTTGTAAATAACGGTCTGGTATTCGCCAATGTTTATCCGTATACCGACTGGATTGATGGGTACGTGCGTCCCGACGGACAATTAGTACCTCAAGTACTTGGGACAGACACCGATGGCGATGACGTGTTAGATGCGCCAGCGGTAGAGAGTTGGTCGCGCTTTACCCCGCGAGTGGGCGTGGAGTATCAAATGGACCGCGATACCATGTTCTTCGCGAGCTATTCACAAGGCTTCAAATCGGGCACCTTTAACCCTCGCGCTCAGACTAACGAGCCTGGTGTTGAACCTGAAGTTGTTGACAGCTTCGAGGTGGGTGTGAAGAGCGACTTAACCGACGCACTTCGTATGAATATCACGTTGTTCTCATATGATCACAAAGATCGTCAGTATATTGGTGTAGAAGGGGATTTGTCTGATCCAACAGCCCTTGACCAACGACTGCGCAATGCTGCAGAAACGGCCGCAAAAGGTGCCGAGTTGGAGATGACGTGGGTGGCCACGGATAACCTTCAGTTTGACGTTGCTTACGGCTATATTGACTTTGAGATTAAGAAAAACAATGCAATCCCTCCGCTGATTGGCTTAGCAAGTACGCCAGAGAACACCTTTAATCTTAATGCTAACTACCTACTAGAAACGAGTTTTGGGGATATTACGTTCAACGCCAACTACTACTATCGCGATGATTACCTTATCTTTGAAACCAGCGATCTTATTCAACAAGATGCCTATGGTATGGTGAACTTAAGCGCGCGCTGGGAAAGTGTTGAAGGCGACTGGTATGCTGGACTACACGTCAAAAACCTGACCGATGAAGAGTATCTGGTTGGTGGTTATGACTTTGTTACGCAAGACGATGAAGGTAACTTTGGTCCGGGCCTTGGTGGCGATACGACACTTATCGGTTATTACGGTGACCCACGTACAGTTCACCTTACGGTAGGTTATAGATTTTAAACGGTATGTTGTGAAGAAGACCGGCAACACGTTTCACGCCTAGGCCATTGCGCTTAGGCGTGCTCACGTTTGCTCGACCTCTTTCGATTGTGTTGGCCGGCGGATATGTCGAGTAGTGAAGGGCGTGGTGCGGAGCGTTACTCTATAACAGATACGCCAATAACAGGTACGCCAATACGATTAACCTTTTTCTACCGGCGTGGTAGTATGTTGATTAACAAGGTAGTTACAAGTTGATAGCATTATGTCTGTGAAAATCTTGATTGCTGATGATCATCCTCTGTTCAGGGCTGCGATGTGCCATGCGTTAGCTAGTGTGGAGCATATCGAACTTGTAGAAACCTCCACGTTCCCCGATACGCTCATTAGTCTTGAAGAAAATGACGACATCGATCTGCTTTTCTTAGATCTCACGATGCCAGGCAATGAAGGGTTAAATGGCCTTGCTGAGGTACATGCGCTCTATCCTGATGTACTTGTTGTTGTTATTACCGCACAAGAAGAGCCTGATGTTATGGCAAAATCGTTTGCGTTAGGCGCAAGCGGTTTTATACCCAAATCAGCTTCGGTCGATTGCATTATTGACGCGGTAAATACGGTGTTAGACGGTGAAACTTGGATCCCGCCTTCAGTTCACAATGCATCAGCTACGATGCCAAATGCCTCTGCATCGAATGTGAATGGCCACTCTGGCCAAGATGATTTCACAAACCGATTAAAGCAACTTACCCCTCACCAACTTAAAGTGTTGCGCATGGTATCAGACGGCTTGCTAAACAAGCAGATTGCTTACGAACTGGCCATTTCTGAGTCCACCGTTAAACAGCATGTATCTGCAGTATTGAGAAAGCTTGGTGTTATTAACAGAACCAAGGCCGGTATCGCGTTCAAAAATGCAATGCATTTAAGTTGAGCTCAGTACAAAACATGAAGTAAGCCGAGACAGCTCATATTTTTTGAGAAGGAGTGCGCGGTTAGTCACCCGTACTTGCCTTGTTTTCTTTTTAAAAATGCATTTTTACAATGCAGCTCGTCGGGTTCAATCGATCTCCTTACATTCCTGTGATAGCGTAAAAGTTAAAAAGTATTTTGATGCAAACCCACTACCAAAAGAAGATGAAATATTTATTGCCGTACTACAAATGCGATCACGAGTTCTCTATTAAACAAGCGATTGCTTTAGCAGTCGCTTAAGTGCCGCAGGCTTTAAGGGTTTTGGCAGGTAGCTAAATTGTTGCTCCGCTGCTTCTTCTCTTATGTCGTTACTTCTGTTGGCAGTGACTAGAATCTTTAAGGCAAAACTCACGTTATTTTCAGAAAGAATCGCTGCAACGTCAAAACCGGTTTCGCCATAATTTAGGTGATAATCGGCGACGAGCACATCAAAGTGTTCTTGTGAAATACTCGACACTTCTGCTCCGCCCGCTATCAATGTTGTTCGCCCTCCCCAATCTCTCAGTAAGGTACACATTGCATTTGCCACTTGCTCGTCATTTTCTACAAGTAGAAAACGGGTGTCTTTTAAAAATGCATTGTTGTTTTTATTCGCTGAGTCTAAAGAGGGCATTTGATGGGAGTGCGAGGAGACAGGGCGAAAACGGCTGTCTAATGCGCTTTTTTTAACGCTTACTGAATTATTTGGCGCACTTGCTGAGTTCTTCGTTAATACCGATTTATTAAAAGGAGAGTCAACATGGTTAGTGTTGCTTATGTGCGCTGTGGGAATCGAGGCTTCGTTTTGAAATGCTCTAGATACAGCCACACTGAAGCAGCTTCCTTTATTTGTCGATGAAGTCAGCCCGACTTCATGACCGAGTAGTCGACATATCTTATCTACAATAGTCAAGCCCAATCCAATTCCTTCGCCTTTGTTGTTGCTCTCTAGCTGGTGGAACTCACTAAATATTTCATGCTGTTGGTGGTCGGCGATACCTAGCCCGGTATCGTAAACACAAAGCTTTATAACCTGCTCGGTATTTGTGATTCTTGTGCGTCTCACGCCCACCAAAATACGGCCTTTTGCGGTATAGCGGACTGCGTTGGACAGCAAGTTTTGAAGCACCCTTCGCAGTAGTACTTTGTCCGAGTACACCGTAACTTTGGTCGGTACATACCTGAGCTCAATACCTTTTTGCTTTGCAATGACACTAAATTCCTGTACCAATGAAGACAACATATCACTGACTGGAAATTCGGTCTTTTGAGGAGTAAGTACGCCAGCGTCTAATTTCGTCATATCAAGTAGCATTGAAAGTAAGCTCTGAGCATTGTCCAAAGAATTCACCACGCCTTCAGATAGTGTGGCCAGTTCACTGCCTTGCGTCTTTTTGCTGAGCATGCTGGCAAATAATGTTGCGGCGTTGAAGGGTTGCATGAGATCGTGCCCAGCCGCGGCCAGAAATTTGGTTTTGCTCTCGTTAGCTTTGTCAGCGCGTTGTTTGGCTTCTTCTAATTCTGCTGTGCGCTGCGCAACCCTTGCCTCCAAATCTTCTTTTGCACTTTCTAATTCTTTTTGAATTGCTATGTATTCAGTGATATCGCTATAGGTAGTCACGTAGCCGCCACCAGGCAGCGGCGCGCCGTTAAGCTCTATCACTTTTCCGTCAGGCTGTTTGCGAATATGTTTATGACGGGTGCCTTCCAGCATGTAGCTAACGCGCTTTTCGATGGATGAGGGGCTAAACAACCCTCGGTTTGCGTTGTAGCTAAGTATATCGGTAATGGGCATGCCCGCTTTTAGAAATCCTTTAGGGTAGGCAAATAACTCCACGTAACGTTCGTTCCACGCCAGTAGCTGCAGTTTGTCATCAAGCACACTTATGCCTTGCTCAATGTTTTGCACTGACGATTGAAGTACCTCGTGGTTAAACTGAAATGACTGAGAAGCTTCTTCTACCCAGTCAACCAGTTCTGGAAAGCTATCGCTGCCTGTATCTGCGATGGCGCCCAGTAATATACGAGCACTAGGTGCTCCTACTTGTGCAGCAAGCAACTTATTTACCCTGTCGATAAGCGCCTGACTGGCATAACCACTGCTAGCGGCGCGATTGACGTCAACTGATAGCTGCTTAACCAGTTGAGAGTGCGTAGCACTTTCGAGCACACGTTCGGTGAGTGCAATTAAGTCCCTCACTTTTACCAGTAATCGAGGTGTGTCGTGAGCTGTGAGGAGCGTATTATTTGGCTTAGTGCAACGTCTTGATGTAATCAATGCAACCGTGACGAATGTTAGGCAATTAGCCAATAAGGAAAAGGCAAAGCCCAAACCAAGCGCTTGGTCAGTGGGTGTCGGGTTGAAATAATAACTCGACAGTAAGCTTGGGTAGAGGAGGAATGCTGCCCAACATGTGAACCCTACCAACAAGGCGCAAATAGCTGCAGCTTTGTTGCTTTTCGGCCAGTAAAGACCAAACATGAGTGAAGGCATGCACTGTGCTAATAATGCAATAGCAATCACCCCGCTTTTAACCAAAGGTGCAGCCTGACTTATATTCAAGTGATACCAGAGCGCAATGCTAAGTACGACCACAACGGTAATACGACGTATAGACAGTATTTTGTTTGGCTGCATTGAACGATTGGGCGAAGTCTTTAGTCGCGCTTTTAGCCAAAGTGGCGTGACAACATTGTTCGAGATCATTATTCCCAGCGCCAAGGTTGCAACAATCACCATGCTGGTGGTTGCAGAAAGACCTCCTATGAAAGCAAATGACGACAGCGCGATATTTTCAGCATATAAAGGAAGGGCAAGCACATACGCATCAGAGCTCGTATCCACTGGCAGCAGCATTTTTCCTGCAAGTGCAATAGGAATTATAAAAAGGGTCATGCCAAATAAATAGAGGGGAAATAGCCACCTTGCCGTTCTAAGCTCTCCCTCACCGTTCTGCTCAACGAAGTTCATATGAAACTGTCGTGGCAAAACGAACATAGAACAAACGCCCAAAACAACATGTGATACATAAACCCAGGGGGCGCTATCAGCATAAATGACTTCTCGAGCACTGGTATTTGAAGCGGCGTTAGACACCAAATCCAACACACCATCGAACAGATAGAAGCAAACGAAAACACCTACAGCGCACAGGGCAACAAGCTTTATAATCGATTCAAACGCTATAGTAAGTAGCAGACCGGGGTGTTTGTCGGTCAAGTTGAGTGTACGGGTACCGAAGATAATGGCAAATAATGCGAGCAAGATAGCTACGTAGATACTTAACCATGGCGTGCTTGTATGTGCGTCGTCAGTCAACAAATTTATTGATTTCGTAATGGCGTCTAACTGCAGGGCAATGTAGGGCACTACACCGAAAAAACACAGTAAAGTGATAAGCGCGGCAATCAAGTGGGAGTGCTGATACTTAAGTGAGATGAGGTCTGCTAAAGAGCTAATGTTGTGTTGTTGACACAGTCTGCTTATATGAAGCACCACAGGAAACGCAAATGCCATAGTTAGCATAATCCCTAAATAAGTAGGGATGACTGCCCAGCCATATTGTGCCGCTTGCGAGGTAGTGCCGAAAAATGCCCAAGATGTACAATGCACGCCCAATCCAAGACTGTACAGTATTGGATGTTGCCGGTTGTCACGCAAACGCTTATCACCCCAAAATGCTAAAGCGAAAAGTGCGAGGAGGTAAAAACCAACAATAGTGCCAACCGTCCAAATACTTAGCATAGATATTCCGTGTCGTAGCGCTCGATGAGTTGAAATGGTAGTGGTACGCTTTTCTCTAGAAATTACATTAACACGGTTTTTACACTCGTCACAGGTTCATGGAACAGGGCAGTAGATATTGGAGCTCTCTGGGCAAACAATAGGTTAATAGCGGGTTGATATGAACCGCATTTGAGCCGGAGTTAATGTACCTAGGTTGAGCTTGGCGTTAGCGAATTACCATGAGTACGTTAGTCTCATTTCCCTACTTATAGATTTTTTAGCATTACATCCACAAAAATATTGTGGATACCCTTGATCACCTTAAATCTAGCCCCATAACTAAGCGCAACAGACTTATTCCCAATAATTTTAACGTTATTGGGCAATGCCTAATTAAGAAAAACGTTTGGAGGTAGGCATGAGCGATAATCGCGACGTGCAGGCAGAACAAGAAAATACAGTTGATCAAACTGTACAAAATGCTGAAGAAGCGCAAGTAGAAGCGTCACAAGCAGAAGGCGTAGAGCTTGATGAAAATGCACAACGCATTTACGAGCTAGAAACGGCACTTTCTGAGGCGCAAGCCACAATCAAAGAGCAACAAGATGGCGTGCTTCGCGCGCGCGCAGACGCTGACAACGCACGTCGTCGTGCTGAAGGTGAAGTAGAAAAGGCGCGTAAATTTGCCCTTGAACGCTTTGCTGGCGAGTTGCTTCCGGTTATTGATAACCTAGAGCGTGCTATCGAAATGACCGATGGCGACAATGAAGCGGTTAAGCCGCTTTTAGAAGGTGTGGAAATGACCCACAAAACTTTCTTAAGCACTATTGAGAAATTTGGATTAAGCCTTATTGATCCGCAGGGTGAAACCTTCAACCCTGACTTGCATCAGGCAATGTCTATGCAAGAAAGTGCAGACCACGAGCCAAATACGGTGATGGCGGTTATGCAGAAAGGTTATCAAATTAACGGCCGCTTGTTACGCCCTGCCATGGTTATGGTATCGCGTGCGCCAAGTGGTGGTGTGGACACGCAAGCGTAAGTCACGCATTTTGCGATAAACACACAAAAATGTCAGTTTTTTTACTGACATCTATTGAAAAGGCTGGGGAATAACCCCACTAAAAGTACAGAATTAAGAAACTTTTTCGGAGACACGAAATGGGTAGAATCATTGGTATCGATTTAGGTACAACGAATTCATGTGTCGCAGTTCTAGACGGCGACAAACCTCGCGTAATTGAAAACGCGGAAGGCGATCGTACAACCCCTTCAATCATCGCTTACACAAACGATGGGGAAACATTAGTTGGTCAGTCTGCAAAGCGTCAGGCGGTAACTAACCCGACTAACACATTATTCGCAATTAAGCGTCTAATTGGTCGTCGCTTTCAAGATAAAGAAGTACAGCGTGACATCGACATCATGCCTTTCAAAATTGTAGGTGCTGATAACGGTGATGCGTGGGTAGAAGCGAAAGGCGAGAAAATGGCGCCTCCGCAGATTTCTGCTGAAGTACTTAAGAAAATGAAAAAGACAGCTGAAGATTATCTTGGTGAAGAAGTTACTGGCGCAGTTATCACTGTTCCTGCTTACTTCAACGATTCTCAGCGTCAAGCAACTAAAGACGCGGGTCGCATCGCAGGTCTTGAAGTTAAGCGTATTATCAACGAGCCAACTGCTGCTGCTCTTGCCTACGGCATGGACAAAAAGCAAGGCGACAACGTTGTTGCAGTATACGACTTAGGTGGTGGTACGTTCGATATCTCTATCATCGAAATCGATGAAGTAGACGGCGAACACACGTTTGAAGTACTAGCAACTAATGGTGATACTCACCTTGGTGGTGAAGACTTCGATAACCGTGTTATCAACTACCTAGTTGAAGAGTTTAAGAAAGACCAAGGCATCGATCTTCGTAAAGATCCGCTTGCTATGCAGCGTCTTAAAGAAGCGGGTGAAAAAGCGAAGATTGAGCTTTCTTCTTCTCAACAGACCGAAGTTAACCTGCCTTACATCACTGCTGATGCAACAGGTCCTAAGCACTTAGCTATTAAGCTTACTCGTGCAAAACTTGAGTCTTTGGTTGAAGACCTAGTTAAGAATTCACTTGAGCCGCTTAAGAAGGCACTAGCTGATTCAGATCTTTCTGTAGGCGACATCAACGACATCATCCTAGTTGGTGGTCAAACTCGTATGCCGCTAGTACAGAAGTACGTGACTGAATTCTTTGGCAAAGAGCCACGTAAAGACGTAAATCCTGATGAAGCAGTTGCAGTAGGCGCAGCAATTCAAGGTGGCGTACTTTCAGGTGACGTTAAAGACGTACTACTTCTAGACGTTACACCTCTGTCTCTAGGTATCGAGACTATGGGTGGCGTGATGACTGTGCTTATCGAGAAGAACACGACAATTCCAACGAAGAAGTCGCAAACGTTCTCGACTGCTGAAGACAACCAGTCTGCGGTAACAGTACACGTACTACAAGGTGAGCGTAAGCAATCAAGTGGCAACAAGTCTCTTGGTCAGTTCAACCTAGAAGGTATTCGTCCAGCAGCACGCGGTGTACCGCAAATCGAAGTAACATTCGACCTTGATGCTGACGGTATCCTACACGTGTCTGCGAAAGACAAAGACACAGGTAAAGAGCAGAAGATCACTATCAAAGCTTCTTCAGGCCTAAGCGATGAAGAAGTAGAAAAAATGGTAGCTGACGCGGAAGCGAATAAAGAGTCTGATAAGAAGTTTGAAGAGCTGATTCAAGCGCGTAACCAAGCTGACGGTATGGTTCACGCCACACGTAAACAGCTTGAAGAAGTTGGCGATGCACTAAGTGCAGAAGACAAAGCGCCAATCGAAGATGCACTTTCAGCACTCGAAACTGCAGTTAAAGGCGAAGACAAAGCGGACATCGAAGCGAAAACGCAAGAGCTTATCCAAGCATCTAGCAAGCTGATGGAAGCGGCACAAGCTCAGCAAGCTGCAGCCGGTGGCGCAGAAGGTGCAGAGCAGCAAGCTTCTTCTGGTAAAGCAGACGATGACGTTGTTGACGCTGAATTCGAAGAAGTGAAAGACGACGACAAGAAGTAAACTGTTGTGTCAGGCCCGTTACCTAGCATGTTAGCGGGCCGTGTAAGCAGTTCAGGCGCAGCAGGAATTTCTTGTTGCGCCTTTGTTGTGTAAATGACTTGGCTTTATTGAATGTGTGTTCAGGTTATTTTCACAACAGTCAGATGTAGATTCGATGAGCATAAAATGCTTATCGACAAAAAGTAGGATATGTAAACGATATGTCGAAACGAGACTACTACGAAGTACTCGGGGTAGATAAAAGCGCAGGCGAACGCGAAATTAAAAAGGCGTATAAGAAGCTGGCGATGAAATATCACCCTGACCGTACGCAAGGCGATAAAGGCCTGGAAGATAAATTTAAAGAAATCCAGGAAGCCTACGAAATTCTGTCAGATTCGCAGAAACGTGCAGCATACGACCAATATGGCCACGCGGGAGTAGATCCTAACCGTGGTGGCGGTGGCTTCGGTGGTGGTGCCGATTTCGGCGATATTTTTGGTGATGTATTTGGTGATATCTTCGGCGGTGGCCGAGGAGGTCGTCAATCTCGCGCACGTCAAGGTTCAGACCTTCGCTACAACTTAGAGTTAACGCTTGAAGAAGCGGTTCGTGGCAAGAACGTAGATATTCGCGTTCCGACTTTGGTCGAGTGTGAAGTCTGCGATGGTTCTGGTGCGAAGAAAGGCTCTTCACCTAAGACCTGTCCAACCTGTCACGGCAATGGTCAAGTTCAAATGCGCCAAGGCTTCTTTGCTGTTCAGCAAACCTGCCCAACGTGTTCGGGCAAAGGCAAGATCATTGAAGATCCTTGTAACAGCTGTCATGGCCATGGTCGTAAAGAAAAGACTAAGACCCTTAACGTTAAAATTCCAGCTGGCGTAGATACCGGTGATCGTATTCGTCTATCAGGCGAAGGTGAAGCTGGAGAGAACGGTGCACCTCCAGGTGATTTATACGTTCAGGTCCACGTACGTGAGCACGATATCTTTAAGCGCGATGGCAACAATTTGTACTGTGAAGTGCCGTTAAGCTTCACTACGGCAGCCCTTGGCGGCGAGCTAGAAGTGCCAACGCTCGATGGCAAAGTAAAACTGAAAATCAGCCCTGAAACGCAGACTGGCCGAATGTTCCGTCTACGTGGTAAAGGTGTTAAATCAGTGCGAAGTGGTGCCATGGGCGACTTAATGTGTAAGGTTGTGGTCGAAACACCAGTAAACTTATCATCTCGCCAAAAAGAACTACTTCAAGAGCTTGAAGAGTCGATGGGTAAAGCGTCAAGTAAGCACAGCCCGAAAGCGCAAGGCTTCTTTGACGGCGTTAAAAAGTTCTTTGACGATTTAACGAACTAATTGCTTAGTAGTACATACTTCATTTGAAAGCCCTCAGTTGAGGGCTTTTTTATTTTGAAAGGTATTTAAACGCACTCTTATAAGTGGTCAATTATCCATGCAGATTAGTAATAGAGAGTGCTCACTTTAAGAAGGAAAGGGGGGAGTTAGTCTTTTCTTTACTTACTTTTACCGCTAAAAATCTTGCGCATCATCCGACTATTCGTCACGATAACCTAAGTATCGGGACTTTTAGCTTGTTGGTTACAAGGCTTAAAAGCCCGTTTGAGACCAATGAATAATATTTACCTAACAAGGGAACAGGCATGAAATTTTCAAGTAAATTGCTATTGAGCGCTGCCACGGCAGGCGCAATCTTATCAGGCTCGGTATTAGCTGCTGACGTGACAGAAGCAACGTCAGAAAAACACGCGGGAGCTGCAACACAATATCGCCAGGCCGTTTTTCAGTTAGTACGCAGTAACATGGGACCGTTAGGTGGTATGGCAAAAGGTGCTTTACCTTTTGACGAAAGCGTTATGGAAATAAATGCAGTACGTCTAGAGCAACTTGCTGACATGATGGGCGACTATTTATCAGTTGATACCCGTAAGTTTGACGTTGAAACTGGCGCAAAAGATGAAATTTGGGAAAATTTCTCAGATGTAGAAAAGAAAGTGATGGCACTTAAAACGGCAGCGCAAGGGCTTCAAGCAGCTGTTAAAGCGGGTGATGAAAGCGCGTACAGAGGTGCAATCGGTAAAATTGGTGCAAGCTGTAAATCATGCCATGACGACTATAAGAAGGACTAGCCCAAGCTTGTTTTTCAACACGTGAAAGCGCTCTAATATCGGGTCAGTAATAATGTGCCTATTGCATTTTACTGACCCAAAACCTCGATTAAAACTTCGATGTGTTAATTAGTATTTTATAATTGAATCATATAGATAAATTGAGAATGGCGCTGAAGCGCAGACTCGCAACCTTCCTCAAACAGCAGTGTACTTTTTCGTCCAGGGCTTTGTAGATAATAAGCACTAGGCATCGCCGAACACTACGTTTCAACACCTGGATTGCGTGTACCGCAAAATATATCAATGAATAGCGGGCCAAAATGGGCGGAACTAGTATCTCCGTTTAGCGATGTCGGCAAACTGTTTCTAGCGCGCTAAGCTCAGTAATGTTAGATCCTGTTCAGATAAAAGAGCTCGCAAGTACTATCCCGGATTTCAAATAGTTAATTCGTAAAAAGAGGAACTTTCCACGGATTCGAAACGTTTTAACGGGTTTTTGCTGGAAGTTTGTACAATTCTTGGCTATGTTAAACACTCAGGCTTGGCGATAGTTTTCTTCGACTGAAGGTACGCGTTTAGGTACCCAATCTTCGCAGGTCCTGCTTTTAAAAAATATAAAACAGCTCGTAGA